>SOKG01000295.1 GCA_004376205.1 Dehalococcoidia bacterium
CGGGGACGCGGTGGCGGCGCCGGGGTGGCAATCATTTACATCATCGCCCTGGCGGCCATCATCCTCACCCCTATCGCTGCCCAGATCATTCGCTTCGCCGTCTCCCGCCAGCGGGAGTTCCTGGCCGACGCCTCCGCGGCGCTCCTTACCCGCTATCCGGAGGGCCTGGCCCGTGCTTTGGAGAAGATATCCGCCGACCCGGACCCGCTGGAGGTGGCCAACAAGGCGACCGCCCACCTCTACATCAACAATCCCCTCCGCGAGCACAAGAGCTTGCTGAACAACCTCTTCTCCACGCACCCACCTATGGAGGAGCGGATCGGGCTGTTGCGGGGGATGGCGTAAGCCAGCAGCGGCTCGGCGACTTCGGGAACCTTGAGCTTCTCTAGGGCAGCAACGGCGCTACGGTGGAGGCTTTGGATGTTGAGACTTACAAATTCCTGCCTAAAGTCGTTTTGGGCTATTCTACGACGAACACTTCGCCCTGTATGGGTCCTAGGTCTAACGAAAAGTCCCCCTTATCGGAGATCTGGATGCTTTTTGCCTTCTCCCGATGGGTGGAAAAGATCAGTTGCGGTGATTTCCCCGCGAGCTGTGGCAACCGAATGGTGTCACTGACAGGCTCTCGGCCAAAATTAAGGGCGGTGATGATCCAGCCAAGATCTTCGGGACGCTCGAAAAGCATCACCACAACACCCTGCTTGTCAACCTCCGGCACCGATATGAGCTTCGAGAATGCTATCAAGCTTTCTTTCCGTGCTCGAAGCATTCGCCTTAGTTGCGATGCAAATGAGTTGGGATCACGTAGCTGCTCGGGGAGGCTGCCATAGATGGCCACGGCCCGGGGCAGGCCGCTGCGCGAGGCGTTGGCACTTGGATTCACTCCCATGAGGTCGAAGGCACCGCGGTTCATCCAGCGGTAATCGCGGTCATCCAGCCACGAGCCCAAGTCCTCCGGCTGGACCAGAAGGGCGCCCACCAGATCCCATCCCGAGAGCGCAAACACGCCAGGCTGCATGGCGTTGAAGACCGCCGCCAAGAGGTGCAACTGCTGAACCTCAGATTTCTGGGAAGGGGTCATATTGTAGGGATCTGGGATCTCCAATGCCGCGGCAGCGAAACCGGCCAGCGTCCCACAGAAACCGAGGTTTGAGAATTCCCGGATACATGTGGCTTCGCTGCCCATCATCTTGTCCTTCGCCCGCTCGTACATACCATCGTAGATTGCCCTGCCAGTCATTTCCTCTCCGTTAACCGAGAATTTCTCATCTCCGTGATTGCGCAAATGGGTGAGATCAAACATGAGCTCGTCATGGTTCTGCAGAGCATGAACGAGTATGCCTTGATCGAGTCCTTCCTTCTGTATCAACCGCAGCATCAGGCGTAGTGGGCCGGCATCCCCCACCGCCATGGCATACAGATAAGGAGGACGGGTGAAGAAGTCGTAACTGAGGTCGGGTCCCCAGGTGGTGAATCTCTTGAGATTCTCCAGAGGTTGGTTCAGCTCTTGAAACGAGTAACCCCCAAGTTTCCGAATCATCATCGCGATCATGTTGGAGCCTCCCTCAGCCAGTGGATGCCCCTCAACCCAGGCTTTATCAAGGCCAGGTCTAGTCTCAATGCCAAGGAGTGGGCTGGCATCAAGCC
This sequence comes from Dehalococcoidia bacterium, assembly GCA_004376205.1. Lineage (GTDB taxonomy): Bacteria > Chloroflexota > Dehalococcoidia > SZUA-161 > SZUA-161 > SOKG01. The sequence continues at coordinate 1,648 of SOKG01000295.1, forward strand.
GAAGCCCTGACGCGCCCAGTACATGCAAGGCGTGCACGACGTCAGCCATGACGATCCGCTGCGCATTGAGAGTGGGGTCCAACCAGTTCAAGGACGGTTGCCCGTCTTTGAAGACGTGGAGATAGACCCACCGCCGCTGGCGGCCGTCTACCCCGGTAACAGTATCGGTAGCACTCCAGTTGGTATCTTTGATGCCCGGATCGTGAAATACTATGCACTCCGTTGGTCCGGGAATGTACCCCTTGTCCTCTAAGAGCTGGACGGTCTCCAGACTGAGGTTAACGCTGTCCTTACCTTCCGGAACGGAACCGAGCAGCTCCCAATCCTCCTCGGGAATCTCAATCATGGTGTATAAGCCCTCATAATTCTTGTACGCTCGCTCCGCCAGGCGGAAATCCGCCCCCTTCCCGGTGTGAGCCGGCACGAGATCACCGATGA
>SOKG01000003.1 GCA_004376205.1 Dehalococcoidia bacterium
GTAAGGCTATGGGCATATATGCTATTAGCATCGCCGTGGGCCTGGGTCTCGGGCCTACCCTCGGTGGTCTAATTGCCGAACACCTCAGTTGGCGCTACGTCTTCTTCATCAACGTCCCCGTCGGCATCGCCGCCGTACTCTGGGGTTACCGTATCATACCCAAGGGCAGCACGAATCCAGGACAGCGCCTTGATTTGGCTGGGGCTCTGACAGCCTTCGTCTTTCTGACCACCTTGCTCCTCTACGCCAACAGAGGCGAGGCCTGGGGATGGGCGTCGCCCGTGTCCCTTACTCTGCTGGGAGTCGCGGCCCTGTCTGGCGTGCTGTTCTTCTGGATAGAGCGAACATCGGCACAGCCCATGCTCAACCTATCACTGTTCAACAACCGGCGGTTTAGCTTCGCCAGTCTGAGCGCCCTTCTCAACTTCATGGCTTTATTTGCGCTGATCTTCTTGACGCCCTTCTATTTAACCTTCGTGCTCCATTACAGCATACTCAAAGTGGGACTGGTAATGGCCGCTTCCCCCGTAGCCACCCTGTTTGTGGCTCCTCTGAGCGGCACCCTCTCAGATCGCTTCGGTACCAGAGTTTTCGCCGTTTGTGGCATGTGTATCGCTGCCTTGGGCCTCTTTCTCTTGAGCGGCTTGAACGCCTCCGCCGACGCCTGGGACGTCATCTGGCGTATATGTGTCGTTGGTCTGGGGGTGGGCATGTTTATGAGCCCAAACAACAGCGCCGTCATGGGAAGCGTTCCCCCGTGGCACCTGGGTATTGCCTCGGGGATACTGGCCGCTATGCGTAATGTGGGCATGGTGCTGGGAATAGCCGTCGCCAGTGCTGTACTGTACAACGTTGCTCCCATTGCGGCGTCTCTGCATCCGGGTTACTTTAGCCCCGCCGAGATAGAGGAGTTTCTGGACGGTATGCGCTGGGCCTACATATCGGGTGCAGGACTGGCCGGCATCGCTGCCCTGACCTCTCTTTTGGCAGTAGATCGACAGAGACAAGCCTCGACCGAAACCTTGCCTACGAAGACCTAGGGCTCTTCTGAGCTCTTGGGGGACAGAGCGTTTCAGTGCCTTGACGGCCTATCTGATCACCTCTACACCCATGTAGGGGCGCAGCACTTCGGGAATCGCCACGCTGCCATCAGGCTGCTGGTAGTTCTCCAGGACAGCGATGAGTACACGAGGCAAGGCCACTCCAGAGCCATTCAGGGTGTGGGCAAACTGGGGCTTTTCGCCTGGCAGAGGTCGGTAGCGGATATTGGCCCGTCGGGCCTGAAAATCGCTGCAATTGCTGCAGGAGCTTACCTCGAGCCATTCGGAACAACCGGGAGCCCATACTTCAATGTCATAGGACTTGGTGGCGGCAAATCCCAGGTCCCCGCTACAAAGCTGCAGCACCCGATAGGGAAGGCCCAACTTTTGGCAAACCTCCTCGGCATCCCCTACCATCCTCTCCAACTCATCATCCGAACTGCCCGGCTCGACGAATTTGTAGAGCTCCACCTTATCGAATTGATGTCCTCTTTTTATCCCTCTGGTATCCTTGCCCGCCGACATATGCTCGCGGCGGAAGCAGGCGGTGTAGGCAACATAGTACAAGGGCAGGGTGCCCGGCTCCAGGATTTCATCGCGGTGTAGATTGGTCACCGGCACCTCAGCAGTGGGCACCAACCATACATCATCCTCCGCATCGTGATAGAGGTTCTCGACGAATTTGGGCAGATTTCCCGACCCTACCATGCACTCCTCCTTCACTACAAACGGGGGATAGACCTCGGTATAGCCATGCTCACTTATGTGGAGGTCAAGCATAAAGGCGATGAGTGCCCTCTGGAGCTTGGCCCCCAGGCCCCTGAGCACATAGAAACGACTCCCCGATATCTTCACCCCTCGCTCGAAGTCTATGATGTCCAGCTTCGGCCCGATATCCCAGTGAGGAAGAGGCTTATAGTCGAATTCTCGAACCTCACCCCAGCTTCGCACCAACACGTTATCGCTTTCGTCCCTGCCGAGGGGAACGCTGGGATGTACAAGGTTGGGCAATCGGAGCAAGAGATCGTTTAGCTCCTCTTCATTG
>SOKG01000024.1 GCA_004376205.1 Dehalococcoidia bacterium
CCGGTACTGGGCCAACGAGCTGGGGTGGTAGGACTTCGTTGCAGGCAAGCTGCACGGGGCACATTGGGTAGGCTCGGACGCCTCATTAGAAGTGACTATGGCCGCTGGTCTGCCGTCTTTCTCTTTTTCTCTGTAGCGGCGGTCGTCCAGACCTGGCCTCTTGTCCTGCATGCCACCGACAGGATCGCCGATTGGCCGGCTAAGCCCATCGATTCGTGGCAGCACCTTTGGAACCTTTGGTGGGTCAAACATGCGCTCGTTGAGCTACGGACTAACCCCTTTCATACAGATTTTCTCTTCTTCCCCCAGGGCTCGGACTTATATCTTCATACGCTGGTCCCCGTTAACGGCGTCTTGTCAATCCCGCTCCAGTTGATCACCCACAATCTGATCCTCTCTTGGAATGTGCTGGCCCTTTTCTCCTTTGTCCTCTCCGGCCTAGGGATGTACGCCCTTTCCTATCAGGTGAATCGCAATCATGCGGGGGCGCTGATTTCTGGTTATATCTTTGCTTTCGCCCCATTCACTTTCATGCACTTTATTGCTGGCCACTGGAATATATCGACCACATGGCCGATCCCCTTTTTCGTGCTCTTCCTTGTCAGATTTCAAAGATCAGCGCATATGAGGGGCGCTATTGGGGCGGGAATTCTTTGGGCGCTGCTGACCTATAACCATCTGGAATACGGCGTTGATGCGGCGCTATTCCTCGGGCTGTTCCTTCTCTACTGGTCTGTGCTGTATGCACGCGAGAAGGACTGGGCCCGCCTGAGGGCCTTTTGGCGGGGGGGTGCTGTTGTGGTCTTGGTGTGGCTGGCGGCCAGCGCGCCACTGGTTGCGTTGACTGTGCGGAGCCTCTCGCAGGGGGATATCAATATGGGCTACATAATCGAGGAGCAGTTTACTTCCAGTCCCGAAGCGTTCCTGACGCCGAGCCCTCTATGGGGGCCGGGGACCGATCCTGTAGGAGGGGGCGCCCAATTTCACACCGGCGGCCTGGAGAACACGGTATATCTGGGTATCACACCCCTACTTCTGGCGCTCCTGGCGGTTTTCGCCGTCCGGCGGATGCCTCACCGTGTCATCTTCTGGGGGGCCGTTTTCCTGTTTTTCGCGATCCTATCTTTAGGCCCCCACTTATTCATTGGCGAAACGAAGACGTTTTCTATTGGCGGTGTCTCTTTCTCTATTCCCCTCCCTTATCAGATTTACGATCAGCTTCCACTAATTGGTGAGCGAAGGGTACCGGCCCGGCTGATCGTGTTTGGCATTGCCGGCCTCAGCGTCCTCGCAGGCACAGGGTTTGACGTCCTGTGGTCTTGGCTGCGGCAGAACTACAGGATGATTGCGCCTTTAGTCGCTCTGCTTCCCTTGGCCCTGGTTGTAGTTGAGTACTGGAATCCCCCCCTTCAGCTGTCTGACCTGTCCGCAAGGCCCTCCATTTTAACGGATATCAGGGATGAACCCGGGGCCTTCGTAGTGTTTGACCTGCCCTGGGGGCGATCCACGGGAACGGCAGGCGTAGGAGATTGGTTCGCAGGCGGACTAACTGACTACTATCAGACTATTCATGAAAGGCCGTCGTTTGGCGGCTATGTGTCCCGCGCTCGCAACAGCGATCTGGACCTGGCGTGGGTGAGAGAGGAGCCGGGGCTAAGGTACCTTGCCCTCCCGGGCTCCTCACCTTCCCCGGAGGACGTCGATCCCAGGGTCGTTCGATCGGTTTTTCAACGGTACAGAATAAAGTATGTGATCATGCACCGGCTGACTCCGCATGGTTGGCTGTTGAGTGGCATCTCTGAGCAGACGCTTATGGCCAACGATTCGTATCTTCGCGATGTTGTGGGGCTAACGCCGGTCTATACGAACCCCACCCTCACTATTTACAGGAACCCGCAGATAGAATGACCCGCATAGCCCTCCGCTCCCCGATCCGTAATGACGAATGCAGGGCAGGAGCCCGCGTCCTTATGGTAAAGGAACAGAGCAAAGAGTAGGCGTTAACGATAGTTGGGCGCTATTCAGACTCTACGGGGACGAGGCGGCGGATCTCCGTTTGGTTGCTGTAGTAGACGATCCCATCAGGGCTGACGGCGATGTCCATATCGCAGTCCTTGACGACCACATCGTCATCGGTCACTTGGTCCAGACCGGCCCCGCTCAGGACTAGCCGGCGCATGAGTTTCTTCGCATTGGTGCAGACGAGCAAGGAGTCGCCAAGGAGGGGATACACATCGCCGGAGGCGATCTCCATGCTGGTGACTCCGGGGCCCGAGAGAAAATCTCCTGGCTTCTCCCCTTCGATGGCGAGGAAATGAATGCCCTCAATCTGCTCACCAGCGGTGCAATCTGGCCAGGGGAAATCACCGACGTCCGGCCAGCCATAGTTCCCCCCCGCCTTGATCAGGTTCAACTCCTCGCAACTGGCCGTATTGTCATGGCCGTAAATCTGGCCATTTTGGGGATGGAAGGCGAAGTTGAACGGCCTGCTGAAGCCGTAGGCGAAGATTCGAGGGTCAGCGTCAGGCTGGTCGAAGAAGGGGTTGTCCGGCGGGGCGGCACCGTTCTCCTTATTGATCCGGAGCATCTTACCTAGTGGCGTGCTCAGGTCCTGGGCAAATGGCTTTCCATTGGGCCCTATTGTCTTGCCCCGGTCGTAATCCCCTATGGTGATGTAGAGGAAGCCGTCTAGGCCGAAGTGGATGCTGCCGTTGGCATTGAACCCTGGGCGTTTGGGATTTGTCTCTGGGAGGTCACCCACGATGACCTCAGGGTCGAGGCCACGGTTATCCTGGTCAGTAAAGCGGACCACGACAGGCCTTCCGACAGGGCCCTCAGGGCTGACGGCCTCAGTGAGAAAGGCATAGACGTAGTGGTTGTTCTCGAAGTCAGGGTCGAGCGCGAGGCCGGTGAGCCCCCACTCGATAAACAAGGCGACTTCGACCTTGGCGAAAGGATCCCCCTGAAGTTGTCCGTCCGGAGAGACCACTCGGATGTTGCCGGTCAGATGCTCGGCATAGAACAGGCGACCGTCAGGGGCAAAGGCGAGAGCGATGGGCCGGTCAGCGGCGGTCACAAGCTCGGACTTGACGCTAAACGGGTTTTCTTCCTCGCCTCCGCAGGCAGCAGCTAGAAACAACAGGGAGAAGGAAAGGGCGCCAAAAGTCAACAACCAGCGAGTTTTATCCATGGCGCGTATAACAGTATCATAGTCTCAATGTTAGGCCAATCTGAAGACTGCGGATGCCGTGGACGTCAGATCTTTAGCATATCCTGAATCGCGGGAAGATGGCCCAGGCTAGCTTTTTGCGGAACCGGACGACCACCTTGCTGAGGACCGAGGTGGTGCACAATAGATGGCTTCAGGGCGCTGCACTTGCCGTTGCCCTTTTCATCGTCTACTGGTTGACCAGAGCGGATGCGAGCCCGTTTAACCAGTACGTCCTCCTGGCTGACTCCTTTCTCCATGGCCGGCTTCATCTCGTAAACCCACCGGTCCACCTAGAACTGGCGAGGTACGGGGACGAGGCGTTCGTCATCGACCCGCCGGCGCCGGCGCTACTGTTGATGCCTTTCGTGGCCATCTGGGGCACGGGTATCAACCAGGTGCTGGTATCAATGGCTGTGGGCAGCGCCGCTATGGGCTTCTTCTGGGTAGCGGCGCGTCAGATGGGATGGGACCTGCGTGTCACGGCGGCGATTACGCTGCTCTTAGCGCTGGGGACCAACTTTTGGTGGGCGGCGACGGACGGTGGCCTGTGGACATTCGCCCACGTGTCCGCGGTCCTCTTCCTAATGGCGGCGCTGGTGGAAGCCACCGGCAACAAGCGCCCTTGGCTGGTAGGGCTTCTTGTCGGGCTGGCGGGGATGTCGCGCTTGCCGACCTTCCTCACGTTCCCGCTTTTCGCATACCTCCTGCTCGATGCCGAGGAGCGGCCATGGAAGGAAGTGGTGCAGGACCGGGCCAACTGGCTGCGCCTGGGCCTGTTTGCAGTGGGGCTGGGCGTTATGGGCGCCGCCTACTTGGCCTACAACTACGGACGGTATGGAACGCTGATCGACAAGGGGTACGATCATCCCTCGTATGCCAACGAGCCGTGGTTCGCCCAGGGACGGTTCGACATCAGCTACATACCCCGTCATATTGAAGCCATATTCTTTAAGCCGCCGGTGCTCACGGAGAACGATTTTCCCTACTTCAGGCCATCGAGCTTCGGGCTGGCGCTGTTCTTTTCGACGCCGGCGTTTCTGTACGCTTTCAACACGTACTTCAATCGGCTAACCCTTGCAGCCATCGCGGCAACGCTGCTTACGCTGGTGCCGCTGACCTTACATGGCACCACTGGCTGGGGGCAGTTCGGCTATCGTTTCAGCATGGACCTGTTCCCTATGCTGGCTCTCCTGACAGCGGCTGGTATGCGTCACCAAATGACCCCACTCAAGTGGACCATCATCCTGTTCAGCTGCCTGATTGGCCTCTGGGGAACGCTGGCGTTCCATAAATACGGCTGGGTGGTCTGACCGCCGCGCTATCGGTTAGGAAGTGACCGATGGCGATGCTGGCAGGAAGTGGACATTGGCCTCATCGGCCTGTTCACCTGCGGCCTGGAATCCGCCTCAGGCTACGCGTATCTCCTCCTTTGCCGACCCCCAACCGTAAGAACAATGACAGGAGCGAGGTGACAAGCAGGCCGACAAAGGAACAAACCAAAAGATACGAAATAGCCAGATCCTGGGAAAGGGCAAAAGAAAAGAAGGATTCGAAGATCGGGTAAGGTTTCGGCTGCTCGACGGCATAGAGATTCAGGAAGTGGAGAATTGACAGACACATGTAAAGGACGAGAAGGGGAATTCTCTGGCGGGAAAGCATAGCAGAGACAAGAAAGAATGAGAAGAAGGGGAAAAGGTAGCGCTCGTGAATCCGGGTGGGCAGAATAAAAAATGCGAAAAGGGTCAGGCTCACTGCCCAGTAAACGCTCCAGTCATCCTGACGGCGCTTGAACAGCCACAATCCAATGGCGCCCTGCGCTGCAAGCCAGAGCAGAAACCCCCAGGTTTGTCGGCTCAGCCCGAGCCAAGTGGGTGCATCCGATTCTAGGGGTGAGCTCCTAAAAATCCACCACAGGTTGAAGGCGTTGAGAGAGGTAAAGGGATAGAAATCTAACTGTTTCTGCATAAGCGAAATCATGCCAAAAGCCGGATCCCCCCAGAAAAAGGGAAGAGGGAGGAAAAACAGAATTCCTATCGCAAAGGCTGCGGAAAGGAGAACCCGCTTCGGCGGCGTTCGCAAAACGAGAGCGAGGCCAAAAACAGGAATGATGGCGATCGCTAGCGGTTTTACTAGAAAGGCTAGAGCCAGAAGAATAGCGGACAGCTCTGGCTTCCTCTCGAGTAAAAAGTAAACAGCCGATAACAGAAAGAAGGTTAGAACGCCGTCAAACTGGCCCCAAACGGCGGAATTGTACAGAACGGCGGGATTGAAAAGATAGAGAGATGAAGCTAGTAGGCCTAAATTAAAGGATGTCCTTTTCGCGAGAATCTTAAAGATTAGAACGGCCGTTGCGAAATCGAAGAAATTAGCGGGAAGCTTCAAGATTATGAAATCTGTGGTATCGGAGACATTGGGGAAAAGGGCCTCATTAAGTTCGCCGATGCCCCAGAGCACATACAAGTAACCGGGAAGATAGTGCTGGTAGTCTGCTAAATAATAGTCGCGCGGCCCTACATCTGCTAATCGCTCGCTGAATATTCGTAAGAACGCCAGATCGGCCGATCCCGGGAAAGGCAGCAGATAGGCTCGCGTCACAGCTGCTGCCGTGAAGACTCCCAGAAATAATATAAGTTCTTTCTTGCTCATAACCGCGAGAATTCGTTTAGGCGAAGCTTTGTTCGGGTGACAACGTATGATCTGGACAAGGTTACTTTACATGAATTGTACAAATGCGGTGGCACTGATGGCAGACGTGTTCGGACTGTAGATGCCCTGCCCCCATGAACGGCACCACGGTCTATGTTAGTGCTGCCATGGTCCCTTGGCGTAGCGCAGAGGAGCCTGATGGCCATGCCAGGATCGCTTCCGGTGCCGGCGGCCTGTACCGTAGTGAGCTGTGGGGGCGAACTGCACCCAGCCCTGCGTCCAATGCAGTAGCAGCGGTATCCATACCTCCCAGCCCCAAAGTGATGTGCTTCACCGAGTCGGCTAATCGTGGCGTCGATCCCGAGGTTATCGTCTGCCATCTCCCGCTGGGCCGGTCCCGGCGCCGGCGTCTTGGGCTCGCGGCCAGATGACCATGCTGGTCCAAGTCCAGTTCCACGCGGTACCCAGGCAGATACCGATGGTGTTGGCAATGTAGGGGTTTATGCCGAACAGGGGTGTGAGAACGTTGACAGTCGTGAAGGAGATGAGAGGACTCCCGATGGACGCGGAGTTGAAGGTGAGAAAGCGAATTGGCAGCGAGGTGCTCCGCTCGCGGTCGCGGAAGGTCCAGCGTTCGTGCCAGAAGAAATTAGAGATTATGGACAGTTCGACGGCTACCGCCGAGGCGATGAGCAACCGGACGTCTGAGTGTGTAAACAGTATGAAGTCCAAAGCGCTCCCCTTGGCAGGAAGGAGAGCAGCGACAGGGGAATCGTAGAGGAGAAATAGTGTGGACTGGTTCACCAGGTAGCCGAAGCCACCCACGACGAGGAACTTGACAAACGTGGTAGAAACGGGCAGCCGCTGGAGCACTGGGTAAGCGCTCCTAAGTCAGCCCGATCATGGGCGGCTGAGTGGTCTCGGGCTCAATGGCTCAACCGCGGGGAAGATGCTTGCACGTTCAATCGACTTCGCGTCACCTAGTGGCCCCAATGTTACGCCCCTGACGCCCTGCTGGCCAGTGTCCTGGTGTCGGACCGCAGCGCCAGGCGCCTTGCCCCTGAACCTGCGCGGCGGCCGACTGGCCCTACTGCCGACACCGTGGTATGTTCCACAGGGTGAGAGCCAGAGTCGGCATCTTCGCTTTCGGCGTTGCCGTAATTTCTCTAACGTCCGTAGCCACCGCCTGCGGTGGTGACGAGACCCCCTTCGGCGTGAGGTCGGAGCTGGTGACAGCGGCTGATCAGCCCGCCGCCATGGCCTTCGCCCCGGACGGGCGGTTGTTGTACGCCGAGCAGCTCACCGGCAACATCCGCGTGGTCACCGCGGAGGGCGAACTGCTGGAGGAGCCCTTCGCCCAGGTGGAGGTAGCCCTATACATCGAGTGGGGGCTAACCGGGCTTGCGCTCGACCCTGACTTCGAGACAAACCACTACGTCTACGCCTTTCTCACCGAGCCCATCGACCCCGATACGCCCGTCGGCAGGCCAGCGGTCGTGCGCTTCACCGACAGCAACAACAAAGGCGTAGGCCCTAAGATCATCGTCGACGACCTTCCGGAGACGCTGCCCGCCGCCCCCGGGTTCAACGCCAACGGCAGCATCGATTTC
>SOKG01000257.1 GCA_004376205.1 Dehalococcoidia bacterium
ACCGATAGACTCTTAAGCCGCGCGCCTCTTTTTCAGGATGTAGGGCGTTGGGGGTTGGCTATGATAGAACGGGCCTTGGCCCAGGTGGGAATAAAATCATCGAATAGCCAGATCTGATCATTGCGATAACGGGCCTGGACGTATAGGTGGCAACGCTGGCAGAGGGCAACAAGGTTTGAATAAAGGCAGTTTGACTTGAATAGATCTAAATGGTGGACAGTGAGAACGTAGGCCCCTTTAACACTGTGGGGATGGTCGCAATGCTCACACCGTCGATTTGCAAGATACTTGATGAAGATGGCGAGCTCATCCCAATCTGCGGGGTATTTATTGCGGGGGGTGTTGGAATGAAGGGAGAGATCGACGCCTTGCTCAAAGCGGAGCATGTAGAGGGGGAAAGTGGCCGGATTAGGAAGCTTGGCCTGGGTGAAATAGTAGTTGGGCACGGGGGGAAGTTATGATAGGGGGATGTTCTTTGTAAAGGTGTCCCTCAAGTAACCGTGGCCGTCGGAGAGATCATAGAAATTGATATTAAGGGCCTTACAACAGGTCTCAATATCGGGCTCAATGACATCTGAGATAATGCAGGGAACTAACGGGGGGCAAGGATCGAGCTCGAGGGCCAGAAGAATCGTGTACCCGATTACCTGGCCCAGAGCTGCGACAGTGGGCCGGGATTTAACCTCTATGACCCAAAGGGAGTTTTTCCGGTATCCCAAAACGTCTATGCGTTTTTGGGTGAGTTTTGTCCACATGACCTGAAGGGGGTAGGGCTGATTCTTCCCGGGAGCTAGACCCTTGCCGACATGGGTGTCGTAATCGAAGCCTAGAAAGTGTTGGCCGAAAGAAGAAACCCAACGGTCCCAGGTGGGGATATCCGAACCGGCGAGGTGCGGGTATTTTGGGAGGGGAGTGTTGGGCCATCGGGGAGTTGTCAATCTTCTGGAGGCTCAGATTCGATAAGGTCTTCTACCTGGGCGCGAATCTTGAAAATAGAAACGGCGATGAAGGGGTAAAGGGTAATGGTTTTGAAAGAGACTTTTACGCCGTCGTCCCAGTCAACACAAGAGATTTCGTTTTGATAGCGTCCAGGGCCAAGACGGGTGACCTTGAGATTGGTTAGGTGGAGGTCGAGGGTACGAAATTTAGCCATGAGGGAAATCCTAAGATATGGGGTCGATCCATTCTTCTACAAGAAGGCGGGGAGCGCCAAAGTTGTCACCGGCTTGAAGGCCGGTGGTGAGAGTTTCAACTACGAACCCTGCAGGAAGGGTAAGAGAAGGAAAAGGAATCATCTCATTGCTGGAAGCCGTGATTTTTGAAGAGCCGAAGGGGGCAAAAGTATAGACATGAGTGGTGGAGGCTAATTGCCCAGTGGTGTTGAAGGTTTGGCAGAGAAGATTTATGGCGTCAGTATATCGAAGGAAGACAACGCGGGTTACGACAGTGGCATCGGTAACAAGGGAAAAGCAGACAGTAAGGATGCGCCACCGACGGCGGGCAGGGACGGTTTCGGAGATTTCAGCACCTGCGGCGGGATCGGTGCCGGAGATGGAGCGGATGCGGCCATGGACGGAATTTATGGTGGGGGAGATAAGCATAATAAATAAAGACTAAATCTCAGTTAAAGAAACCTCTGCAAAGTTGATCTTAACAGGGGCGCTGGCGTTGGCGCGAGCGTTCATGTGAACTAAGAGCTGCTTGTTGGCGGCATTGGCAGATTGATAATAGGCAAGAGCGGACATATCGATCTCAAGTTCATTGATCTGGAGGGAAGTATAGAAACCAGTATCAAAATTGATCTTGGCAACCAGGCGGTGCCATGTAAGATTCTGGAGAGTACCATCAGAGCCAGTGAGAGACTGAACGGCGTTATTAACATCGATATAGGACCACTTGCCGGCGGTGTGATTATAGTAGAGATCTGCTTCATGTTGGACGGCACCATCAAAAGAGCGGAAGCGAAATAAAAGATGGCCTAAGGGAGTGACAGAGGGAAGGTTAAAATGAATAGTTGCCGTGAGAGTCTTGGAAGGGAGCAAGTGGGAACGATGATAGGCAGTAATATCGTCATTATCAGAAGCGCCAACGGTGCGCGTTTCCATGCGTAAAGACTGCTTGCCATTGAAGGCAATAGTAGGGTCAAGCTCCATGACGTAAGCGCCTGAGCCTTGATCCTTAACCCAGCGAAAGAGACCCTCAAAATCATCATAAAAGATAACCTGGCCAGTGAAAGGGACTATGCCAAGCAAGGTGACTGGTCGGCGGTATTCTATGCCCATCTAGGAAGGCTCCTCGAAGTCCATATCAATGACTACCTGGCAATCAACGGTATGGTCGAAGACGTCGGCGTTGAGGGCGTGGACCTTGATATAAGAATTACGGCTGGTCACGATAAGTTCGAAGGGGTAATCTTTCCGTTCATCATCGCCGATGAGGTAAGGCTGTTTGCTGTACTGTTCCAATAGATCGGTGCCGTCGGGGTGGCCGGATGTAGGCTCAGACGGGCCGGGGGAGAGGAAGAACCTGATTTGCGTGGTACGATCACAGCCAAGGGCAAAGGAGGAATGGAGAGAGATGATCTTATACGGCATCCGAAGCTCATGGCTAGAAATAACAAGCTCTCCTCCAGCGGAGACGGTGCCACTAAAGGAGAGCGTTGTTTTCATCGGGACCTGACCAGAAGGCTAGATCGTTACAAGCTCAAGCTGGCTGATGGTAAGAGCCTCATTGACTCCGTAATTCATGCGCAGTTTGAGGTCATTGGCGGCACTGGTATCAATGGCAAACTCACCGTCGCGGGTGGGATCGAAGTCCAGCCATAGGTGAGTAGCGGGAACCATTGCGGCTTGTGCGGCGATGGATCGGATAGAAGCGGGCACCCGGTTCATCATTTCAACCACCAGGTCAGGAGCCTTGGCACTGACGACGGCCTCTTGGCGGTTGTCAAGCATGAGCTCGAAATCGTCTGCGCCATAGAGGTATTCACTGGCCCCGGGGAAGGACGTCATACCGACCATGAGGGCGAGCAGATCGTTGCCGATGGCGAGACCGGAAGAAAAGACGCCAGTGGCACCGGGGGCAACAACATTCTGCTGAGTATACTTGATATGATGGGTAGGGCCAGCGCCGGGAAGAGTAACGGCGGTGACGGAAATAAGGGCATTGTCAAGCGTGGTGGTAGGAACGGTGGTATCCAGGGTTAAGACCACATCACCCAACTTTTTCCCCGGGTAGCAGTCTGCGGGATCATAGAGCTTGCGGCCCATTGGGATGATAAGGCCGTAGACCTCATGCTGGTTATCGGTGGAGACGGGAGCCTGACGGATGCCTCCAGTACCGAAAAGGTACAAGTTGAGAGCGGCCAACATTTCAGAGTTGCAGTTGATGATAGAGTTACCCCTGTCGGCAACCGCAAGGTTGTTGATAAAGCCTAAGATTTCAACGGGGGTGGCCTCGTCGGTGGCGTTGTAGAACTCAACCAGAAAAATGAGGTGAGAAATGGGGTCTGAGGGCAGCTTGTAAGGCACAACCTCCGTTGCCATGGTGTGGGCATCGAGCACTACCGACCGTTGGAAGCCAGCGAAGCCGATAAGCAGGACCAGGGCAAGGATTCCGGAGAAAGCTGGGGCGTTGATGTACATGGCCTATGGCCTCCGATTTGGATTAACGATGCACTGATAAACGTGTTTGGCTCCATCAATCAAGATGTCGTCCCACTTAGCCTTGGACTCCTTCACGACCTTTTCGGCAAGGTAGAAAAGAGCAAGGGCCAATTCCCAATGATCAGCGAGCCAAGACATTAGCCGCTGAGCTTCTTCTTGTGAAGGGCCATTGAGACGACCTTGACCCGTTCCAGGTTGCGGGGATCGCCAGCGGGGCCACGGGGGGGAAGTGTGAGGCCGGCAATGACCTGGCGGTATGGGTCGAAACCCTCGGCGTAGCGTGGACCAGCATCAGCGACACCTTCGGCAAAGCGAGAGGGGCCGACCTTGATGGCGCGTTCTTGCCACCTGGTGTCGCCTGCCTTGGCAACACCTTTACCGAAGCGGCCCTCATTGGCGGCCTTGATGACAGCTTCCTTGTAGATGGCTTCTGCGGCTTTGGTGGCCTCCGCCCAACTGCGCTTTGGATTGGCGACACCTGCGGCATACTGAGCAAGGCGTTGGGGTGTGACTTCAGCAAATTTGGCGGCGATTTCTGAGGTGCTACGAATTGCTATGGTCATTGGGGATAACCTCCGGGGCTACTGTGGATGGCGACAGGGAAAGGCGTTGATGACTATAAAGTCGAGTGTCCATAAGATGTGGAAAAGTACCCTGTGCGGACCTGATTTGCAAAGTAAAGCCTCCGGACTGTGGGAAATATATCGGTTGTCCACATTTCATGTACAGGTTATCCACAGAGCGCGAACAGTAGCACTAGCGACGGGCCGTAAAGGAGTTATGCACAGTACACCGGACACTCTTTTACCATAAGAAGCTATATAAATAAAGGAAGATAATACTTAAGAGTAGGAGTAGGAAAGTATAACTTAATGGAGGTATATTGCGCCTGGGCACTGTTTACAGTGTAAAGACGGAACCCAAAAACAAAGAGGCGGTTATGAAAAAGCAGGATTGCAAGCACGTAGGGATCATGAGGGGAAAAGTGCGGGAGACGAGAAAGCACGTGGACACTACAATACGGTTCAGGGTATGCCCTGAATGCGAAACGGTGATCGAGACGGCGGAAAGGGTGCTGGGGGACCTAATGAAAGAAAGGGGCATGAGACTGAAGGAAAAGAATGGGCTGGAGGAAGAACTAAGGTACGTACTATTTAACATAGGGCGTATGAAGGATGCGGTAAGGACGCTGAATGAAATAACGGAGGAAAAGGAAGGTAATGGAGAAAGCGAAGATCAAGAAAATGGTGAGAGTGGGCGGTTCCGTGATGATAGCGATCCCTACACGCATCCGCAGAGACCTTAATATAGGGGTAGGTGATAAGGTTAGGATGTGGCAGGTTGGGGGGAAGTCAATCATAATCGAGAAAGTGGAAGGAATACGGGATGGAAGTACTTATCTCCGAAGTAGTGATGCCAAGTTCATTGATGAGAGTGGGCTGGGAAGAAAAACCGCTGGAGAGATTGTCGAGAAGCATAGGAAAAAAAGGGTTGCTGTTCCCAATAGGCGTTAGGAAGGTAGGGGAGACGTGGGAGCTGGTGCATGGCGCTAGACGACTGGCGGCCTGTAAGCTGCTGGGATGGACAAAAATAAGTGTGACGGAAATATTTGCCACGGATGAACTTGCAGAGGCGATCAAGGTGGCGGAGAATACGGAAAGAGAGGACATAAACCCGATTGACCAGGGCATTTATTTCAAGAGACTGATAAACGAAAGGGGATGGACCCAGGCGAAGATTGCCGACCTCATCGGCGTTTCGGCTGGGTTCGTATCACAACGGATTGGGGCAATGGAATGGCCCCACCAGCTGCGAGACGCAGTAAGTAACGGGGTGCTGTCTTTCAGCACGGCGCGAGAGATAGCGGGAATAAGGGATTATGAGCAGCTGGTGTATATCACACTCCATGCCTGCAAGAGTGGGGCCACACCATCAATAGCGAGACAATGGCGAATATCATCCAATCTTGAGCAGGCAGAAAAGGAGAGGCGCGAGCAAGAGGAGGAAGGCGCCCAGGGCGCCCAGGTGACTAATGTGTCTATAATGCATTGTCACACCTGTGGCGGACAGGTGCCGACGGAAGAGATAAGCACATTTTCAACGTGTGTTGAATGCAGGGCGTTGATCGAGGCGGTGAAGGGGGAAGGGACGTTTAAAGAAAGTGCTGAGAGGGCGCGGGCCGGGGGTGGAGAGGAAGTAGAACAAACGGCGTCGGAGGGCTAGAGAATGAGGAAAGTATATATGTTGAGGAATGTGGAGGAAAAGGAGGGGAGAAGGACGGGAATGTGTCAGAACTGCTGTAAATGGGTGAGATGGAGAAGGGTTAGAGGGAAAAATAAGTGGCAACACTGGTGTCCGGTGGTAAGAGCAATGATAACGAGGAAAGCAGCATAGGGGCAGACGGATGATAATATCACAGTGTGAGAAGGCAGCTCTATTTTGGTTTGCAACGGCAGAATTGGAAGTTCTGTATGCATGCGAAATGCATATGAGGCAATGGCTGGCTCTGGCGCAGATGTACGGGGAAAAAGTAGCATTCGGGCAGCAGACGCCGGGTAACTTCCAACAGTGTGGAAAAGTAGAAAGAGAAAGGGGAGCCGATGGAAAAATCAGACGCGAGACATCCTTCAGAGAACAAGCTGAAATGTGGGTCAGAGATAAACGGGCGGGTAATACCGGAAGCGCAGATGGTGGACCAGCTGGACTGGCGGGAGAGGGAAAAGGATAGTCGGCAGAAAAGGAAAAAGCGGGTGAGGGTAGTATGGAGGCAAAGACGGTGAAGATACTGAAACCGGAGTTCCCAAGGTTCGAGGAGGTGGTGGAAAAGGTGGGATTGCATGACATACCGATAGGCGATCCAAGACGGTTTGAAGTCATGGTGGACATGATTAAAACCATAAGGAGAATCCCATGGTACAGAAGAATAAACTGGAAGGCATGGAGGGAAAGACGATGAAACACAAGACAAAAATGATGATGGCGGACGTGATGATGTTTTTGCTATGGGCGGCTATAGGGGTGATTGTGAGCGCGGGATTTTGGCGATGGGCGAGTGTTGGGGAGGGGTTGGGACGATGGTAGAGAGGGAGGAGAAGCAAAAGGGGCGGCGAGCGAAACCAGCAGGGCAGGCCAAAGGAACAGCTGACAGCCCTTGGCCTGCCCTGCTGGCGCGCCGCAAAAAGAAGGCCACCTGCTGGGCTTGGCTGACGAAACTGGCTGCCCTTAAAAGGGAACAGCCAGACGACAGACCAGCCCCAGAGTGGGCAAAAAAGGTAGGCGCGTAAATAGCCGCCCCGACCAAAGAGAAGGAAAAAAGAGGGGAAGTGAAGAAAAAGAAAAAAGGAGAGCGAACGGGGCCGCCGCGAAGCGCAGTCGCGGCGAAGGGAGCGGGGAAACAGGTCGCCGCAGGAAGCGGGCGGGGGACCCCGGAGCGAAGGATGCTAGTAAAAGCGGGCTAGAAAACGGGGGGACCTACGAAACTAAGAGAGCAGCAACAGGAGCGCGACCGCTAGCGCGCGACGCCCAATCGAGGGGCCGGGGAAACGGACGAGCCGGCAAAAGACCACCCCTCAAGAGCAAAAATGCGGCGAGACAGTTTGAGGAGCCGACAAGCAACCCTGGGCATTAACAGCGAGACCATGCCAGCGAAGTTTAGGAGCTGGCAGGCTGAGCGGCGGCCACCCGAAGGAAAGACCCGACCTGGTGACTTCTTGGCGCGCGGCTCTTGAATGAAGGTAATAAGGGCGATGACATGACGATCAAAATGTCAAGCGCCCG
>SOKG01000177.1 GCA_004376205.1 Dehalococcoidia bacterium
CTGCTTGCCGTCTGCCCCCCGCTTCCTGAGATAGTGCATTAGGAACCTCTCGCGGTAGGCCGTCGGCCTAGCTGGGTTGAAGGTTGGCGCAGCGATGTCCGAGTGGGTGCCGTCAGGGTGGAAGAACCGTACAAAGTTGGAGAGTCGCAGGTTGTTCTTGAACGGATGGGTAAGCTGGACGTTGCCCCCCTGCACAACCTCTGGCTCGGCACTCTTTATCTCTGCTATCGCCTCTTCGAGCACGCCTAGATTACTTACCACTGATTCCCTCCTTGATACTGAACTGCCGTCGCCCATCCCTATAATGGAGAAGAGCGCTGTAGAACTCCTTTACGGCTTTTGTTAGGTCTGGCAGGTCGGGCTGCTGGCTCCTCCAGCTCAGGTGCCGTTCGCGCATTCCCGCCAGCATCTCCTTGAGATCGTCCTTGGATAGCGCATAGTCAATGGCCCCGAAGGGGAGGAACAGGATCGGCTCATCGTTCCCGTACTCTGGGCCAGTGTCCTCCGATTGAATGTCCCAGTTGCCGTCCTGATCCACGCCAGCCAGCACGACGGAGCGCCTACCGCCGCGCGTCGAGGGCAGGGAGCCGCCGAAGACGGGGTAGGAGCGCGGCTTGCGGTTTATGATTTCGACCACTTGAACCCCTTATTCAGATAGTGCCGCACCTGGTCGGCGGGTGCCTCGAATGGAGCCTTCCCGTCGGGGTGAATGAGAAGGGCCCTGTCCCCACTCGTTACGATGTGCTCCTTCTTGTGCTCGTTGAGTTCCTTCTGGTTACGGAATATTGTCATCACGCACACACCTTGAATATGGGCCTGCCTCGTTCACTCTCGCCGATAGACTTCGCCCCCTCCAACTCCTCTTGCAAGGCAGGTGTGATGAAGCGGTGGGGGATTTCTACATAGACTTCCTTGCTGATCTCCTTGGCTGTAGCCAAGACCTCCTCTGGCTTCTCAATGTGCTGTAGCACCGAAAGCAGGAGTACGATGTCGAACGTCCCTAGCTGTCCGTTAACGGCATCAGCGGGCATTGTGTAGTAGTCGCCATCCCCCAGGGTCTTAGCGAGTTTGATGATTGCTACGTCGCTATCTACGCCTATCGCCTGCTCCGCGCCCTCTTCCAGTGCCTTGCGGACAAACCAGCCCGCGTTGCAGCCTATGTCTAGGAACCTCTTGCCCTTCACGTCCAACCCCAGGCTCTGCCAGCGATCACTACACTCACGCTCAGACGGCCCCAGGCCCTCGACGGGCTGGTACGGAACGCCCTCTTTGGCTAGGCCACTTGAGGAGGATTCCCGCAGGAGGTCTGCTGCCTCCTGGCCCTTGAGGTGCCTCACTATCGTGTGGAAGCCCCTCTCGGTGCCGCCACGCTGCATCTGTGGCGCAGCGCGATCCATGACTGCCCAGGGCTCGAAGTCCACGCAGGGGTCGCCGTCGCAGTGGCAGGCCCACTCGAAGTCCACCAAGTAGGGGTTCCCCTCATCGTCAACCACCACGTTTTCGGGGCATACGTCGCGGTGGGCCACGCCCCCCTTATGCAGATAGCGAAGGGCAGACTCGACGCCCGCCAGTATCTTGTCCGCCTGCTCCTCTGAGAGTTCAGCCATCTCACGGAGAGGTGTATACTTGGGCATCTCAAACCAGGTCGTGTCATCTATGGGGTCTACCCCCGAATCGAGTATTGGGATGATGTTAGGGTGTGAGAGTGTTTCGTACAGCGCCAGTTCCTTCTTGGACGCTGGCGAGCACAGCCGAGAGTCCTGCTTCCTCATGCGCCCGTTGTGCTCGAAGACGAGCGCACCGCCACGGTGCCACATCTGGCGAGGTGCCCTGTCGATATCGCGTTGGACATCCGCTAGGAATGGCCGCCAGTATTCCTCGTAGAGCTTGTCCCAGTCCCAGCTATTAGCCCAGAGGCCCGCGTTCGCCCTCATGCAGCTATACCCCTTCGGGTCGTTGTAGTAGATGTCCATAGCACCCTTCATCTTCTCAGCAAGGTTGCCTTCGTCGCATAGGATGCGGTCGCCCATCTCGCAAGCAAGGAGCTTGACCCCTGGCACGAG
>SOKG01000277.1 GCA_004376205.1 Dehalococcoidia bacterium
GCAAGAGATCGCTTAGCCCCTCTTCATTGCGGCTGATCTCGTGGTCCAGAGACTTAATCTGCTCTCCTATATCCCTCATCTCAGCAAGAAGCTCCGCGGGTTTCTCCTTCATCTGGCCGATCTCCTTGCTGGCCTGCCTTCGCCTTGCCCTGAGACTCTCCACCTCCTGGATCAGCCGCCGCCTCCGCTCATCAAGACTGAGTATTTCATCAAGGGCGGTGGCTTCACCGCGCTTGGCCAGGGACTCTTGCACGAGGTCTAGGTTTTGGCGAATGAACTGCAGGCTAAGCATGGTCGCTATTTCTCTTTAGCTCTTAACTGTGGGAACAGGATGACCTCTCTTATCGACTGCCGGTTGGTTAGAACCATCACCAGGCGATCGATGCCTACCCCCAACCCTCCTGTGGGCGGCATGCCGTGCTCCAGGGCAGTGAGGAAATCCTCATCCAGCCTCTCCACCTCCTCGTCCCCCATCAAGCTGCGCAGTTCCTCCTGTTCCTCGAAGCGCTTCCTCTGCTCTACGGGATCATTGAGCTCGGTGAAAGCATTGGCGACCTCCATCCCCCCGATAAAAAACTCGAACCTCTCCACCAGCCGCGGGTCATCGGGCCTGGTCTTTGCCAGTGGAGATGTCTCAACGGGGTAGTCGAGAACGAAGGTGGGCTGAATCAACGTAGGCTCGACAAACGCGGAGAGGAGTTTATCAACCAGCCGACCCCAGCTCATGTTCTCCTCCGCCTCTACGCCCAACCTCATGACCGCCTCTCGCAGGGAGGGCAAATCGCGATATCTCTGGTCAAGGAAATCAAGGCCGCATTTCTCGAGCAGCTCATCCCGAAGATTGACCCTGCGCCAGGGTGGAGAAAGATTGATGGTATGTTCCCCGTAAGAGACTTCATGGCTCCCCAGAACCTCCTGGGCGACATGGTACACCATCTGCTCCACCATTTGCATGACATCGTTGTAGTCGGCGTAAGCCTCATAAGTCTCGAGCATAGTGAATTCAGGGTTGTGTTTGATAGAGACGCCCTCGTTGCGGAAGATGCGACCGATCTCGTAGACCTTGTCCAGTCCGCCGATGATCAAGCGCTTGAGATACAGTTCGGTGGCAATGCGCAGGTATAGGTTCTGCTCCAGGGCATGATGATGAGTGGAGAAGGGGCGGGCCATTGCACCAGCGGCTACAGGCAGCAACACAGGCGTCTCCACCTCAATGAACCCACGCTCATCGAGAAAGCGGCGTATGGCGGCGATCAAGCGGCTGCGTATGACAAAGATATGTCTAGCTTCCTCATTGGAGATGAGGTCTAGATGCCTTTGGCGATAGCGCTTCTCCACATCCGTGAGCCCGTGCCATTTCTCAGGCAGCGGCTGAAGCGACTTGGCGAGCATGACGAAATCGGAGGCCTCAATAGTAACCTCGCCGCTACGTGTCCTGAAAACCTTGCCACTGACCCCGATGATATCGCCAATGTCGAAGTCATGGAGATATTGATATCTTTCGTCACCCAGGAGGTTCTTGCGGAAATACGCTTGGATTTTGCCCGAGCTATCTCTGAGATCAAGGAAGGCCGCCTTGCCCATGGCTCGAAGGGCAACGATACGGCCCGCAACACGTACTTCAAGCCCTTCGGCGTTACTTCCTTCCTGTTCTTGAAAAAGAGTTGCCGCCTCCTGGGTAGTGTGGGTGAGGCGGTAGCGGTGGGGATAGGGGTCAATGTTGTGGCTGCGAATCCTGCCAAGCTTGGCCAGGCGTTGCTCGGTTATCGCTTCTTTCCTGTCCGCCATCTCATGAGCCTGATTGCAATGGTCAAGGGTTTACCTTTCCTTGCCCCTACTCTATTGCGATCACCTTCAGCTTGAGCGTGCCTGCCGGAGCCTGAGCTTCAACCTTATCACCCACCCGCTTGCCCAGCAAGGCGCTGCCCACCGGTGACTCATTGGAGATCCTCCCCTCGCTGGGACTGGCCTCCACACTGCCAACAATAGTATAGTGTTCCTCTTCCCCATCTTGGTTGCGAACCCTGACCTTTGAACCAAGCTTAACAAATGACGAGGGAGTTGCCGCCTCCTCAATTAGCGTGGCGTTCTTAATCATGCCTTCCAGGGTGAGGATCCGTCCCTCGACGAAGGCCTGCTCGTTCTTGGCATCGTCGTACTCAGCATTGTCAACGGTACCACCCAACTCTTTTGCCCTATGAATCTGCTCAGCAACCTGTGGACGCCGTACAACCTGCAGGTGCTCCAGTTCCGCCTTCAGCTTCTCCAACCCCTCAGGAGTAAGAAAGGTTTCCTTCTGCGCCATCTCCCTCCTCCTCCTACCAACTAAAAAAGACCGAGAGCCAGCCAACGCTTGGTCACCTGCTCTCGATTACTAGTCGCCTATTATAACGCAATTTCCCCCAATTGTAAAGAGCCCCTGTTGATGCTCTCCTTGACACATGTACTCAAGTAAGGCACAATATGAGCTTGCGGGTATCGTGAAGCGAAGCAATTGGCAGCGACGGTAGTGAAGGAGCGGCGATGGAAGTGATGCAGGCCATAAAGGGAAGAAGAAGTATTCGCAAATATAAGCCTGACCCGGTAAGTGACGAAGCTATTGATACGGTCTTAGATGCCGCCAGATGGGCTCCATCTTGGGCAAACACCCAGTGCTGGAGGTTTGTCGTAGTGCGCGACCCTGAAATCAGATCGAAACTGGCAGGTGCTCTAAGAGCCACAAGCCCTGGCAAAGAGAATCGAGCGGCTGCTGCTATAAGGAGTGCCCCTGTTGTTATCGTGGCCTGCGCCGAACTCGGCAGGTCGGGCTTTTACAAAGGGGAGCAAGCGACGGACAAGGGCGACTGGTTCATGTTTGATGTAGCGTTAGCAATGCAGAACTTGACGCTGGCAGCCCATGGCATAGGCCTGGGCACGGTACACGTGGGCCTATTCGAGGCCAAAGAGGTCGCCAAGGTCCTGGATGTCCCCGCAAATGTTGCAGTTGTAGAGATGACCCCCTTGGGCTATCCCGACGAGGAGCCAGCAGCGCCTGGCAGGAAAGAGCTCGCTGAGATCGTATTCCAGGGGAATTATGACAGCAGACAGTTGTAAAGAGGCGAGAGGAGAGGATATAGGTAATGACAGAGGTAGGTTATGAGTTCGGTTGTTAAGAAGCGGCGTAAGAAGATGAGCAAGCACAAACACCGCAAGATGTTGAAAAAGACTAGGTGGCAGAGACGGCATTGATGTATGCGAAGAGGGTCAAGAAGCTGTTACCGGGTTAACAAGGGCTATGTGGGATGTGGAATGTTATCGGTCAGCCTGGGGCTGTAGAGTTGTTGAGGCACAGCCTTGAGAGTGATCGTCTCGCTCATGCCTACCTATTTGTGGGACAGCCCCACGTGGGCAAGACAACTCTAGCTACACATCTGGCGCAGGCGCTAAACTGTGAGCAGGAGATGCCACCCTGTGGACTCTGCACCTCTTGTCTCCGTATCGCAGCAGGGAAGCATGCCGATGTTCAGACAATCAGGCGCCTGCCCGATACTAGCTCCGGCGAAGGCGTCCCCAAGAAAGAGATCGCCATTGGACAGATAAGAGAGCTGCAACAGGCTGCCGGACTGCAACCCTATGAGGGCAGGCACCGTGTCTTCATCATCGATGGTGCCGAACACCTGAACCAAGAATCGGCCAATTGCCTGCTGAAAACACTGGAGGAGCCGCCCGCCAAGGTTCTCATCATCCTGCTTACAGTCAATGATGCCAGGTTGTTGCCCACGATCGTTTCTAGATGCCAGCGGGTGGAGCTCCTTCCAGTCCCTGCCCAAATCATAGAACAGGAGTTGATCGAACACTGGCAAGTAGAACCTGATAAAGCCAGAGTCTTGAGCAGGCTCTGCCGCGGGGGCATTGGCTGGGCAGTTTCCGCCTTACTCGATGATAAGCCTCTCCAAGAACGCTCTCTGAGGCTAGCTGAACTTCAAGGTCTTGCTACTGCCAGCCTTGAGCAGCGGTTCGACTTTGCTGCCAGGTTGGCAGCCCAATTCAATAAGAGCCGTGACTCGGTCGAGGAAATACTCAGACTATGGCTGGAGTGGTGGCGAGACCTACTACTGGTCAAGGAAGGATGCGCTGAGTTCATCACAAACGTCGATCAGGATGTAGCACTCAATCAAGAGTCAAAGGACTACAGCCTGACCGAGATCAGGTACTTCATCGAAGCTGTTCGAGCAGCTTTGGAGCAACTAGAGCAGAACGCAAATCCACGCCTTGTGTTGGAAGTCTTGATGCTGAGCATCCCCAATAGAGAAGAGGAAAGGACAAAGCGCCCCAGCGCTTAGGTTTGCCGAGATGACTGAGATCGTAGGCGTTCGCTTCAAGAGAGCGGCACAGATATACTACTTCGACCCCTCAGGTATCGAGCTTGAGATCGGTGATGACGTAGTTGTCGAGACCGCTCGTGGTCTGGCAATGGGTAAGGTCGTGGTCACCCCGAAGGAGGTCTCTCCCAGTGAGGTGGGCGAACCTTTGAAGGCCGTCCTGCGTCAAGCGCAGCCCGATGACCTGGAGCAAGCGGAGGAAATGAAGGATAAGGAGAGTAAGGCATTAGCCAAGTGCGAGGAGCTAGTGGCAAAATTCCAACTCCCTATGAAACCTCTAGCCGCAGAGTACAACCTGGACGGCAGTCACCTTACCATCTCCTTCAAGGCCGAAAAAAGGGTTGACTTCCGTACCTTGCTGCGTGAGCTCTCCACCTCCCTAAAAACACGCGTCGAACTACGCCAAGTAGGTGCTCGCGATGCTGCCAAGCTGGTTGGCGGCATGGGCAGATGCGGCTGCCCCCTATGTTGCGCAGGCCACTTGTCCAAGTTCGAACCCATTTCTATGAGAATGGCCAGACAGCAGGATCTGCCCCTGAACCCGGCAAATATCTCCGGTGTCTGCGGTCGCCTGCTCTGCTGCCTGGCTTATGAGAATGAGCAATACCGCATTATGAAGCAGAAGCTGCCCACGCTGGGGAAACACGTCACCACAAACGTCGGTGAGGCTAAGGTGATCGGATGTAACCCGCTCAAGGAGACTGTTATTGTCCAGCTCGAGAGCGAAGCAACTATGGAACTGCCTCTCTCCCAGATCGAACCCCTTAGCAACGATAGGCCACAATAGACAACATTTTCACCCTTTTGGACGCAAAAGGCCCCTAAAGTATTGCGCTGCCATGTAAGATGTGTTATGCTTTGCCACGCTGGCCTTCTCAGGTCAGTGAAAGGGGTGATGTGGACTCCACACTATGGAAACTGAGTTATTGTCCCTGGATGATATAACCAGGATACTTAGGATCAGTAGGGTCACTGCGCAAAGGTGGTGCCGCGACCGAAGGCTTCCTGCGGCAAAGATCGGCAAGTCGTACCGTATCAGGAGAGAGGATCTGGACAGGTGGTACGAGGGGAAGCTTTTGGATCATACAATGGCTGAGCACTAGGCTCCTTGAGCCTGTAGCAGGTTCAATTTTGACCACCCAAGCGGGGGTGGTCAATTTTTGTGCCTCAAATACTAGAAGGGGGTGAAGATAATGCACCTGATCATCGATGGCTACAGAGGTGACGTCCAGAGAATGCAGGATGTTGATTTCATCTACCAGCTCCTCGACACTTATCCCTCGCAGATCGGGATGACAAAGATCTCTCCCCCAAAGGTTTCCAAGTACATCGGCTCCAAACCCGAAGATTGGGGGGTCTCTGCTTTTGTCCTCATAGCGGAGAGCCATATCAGCATCCACACTTTCCCCGAGCGTTCCTACATCAATATCGACATCTTCTCC
This sequence comes from Dehalococcoidia bacterium, assembly GCA_004376205.1. Lineage (GTDB taxonomy): Bacteria > Chloroflexota > Dehalococcoidia > SZUA-161 > SZUA-161 > SOKG01. The sequence continues at coordinate 5,804 of SOKG01000277.1, forward strand.
TGCAAGGAGTTTGACGCCGAGCAAACCATTAGAGACCTTCAGCAGAAATTTGGCTTGGCCGAAGTCAGGAGCTATATTCTCAATCGGGGTCTGGAATACCACAATGATCAACCGTCCTCCTTGGTGTTGGACTCCGCAAGTAGCTGGTGAATCCTTCTCGGGAAGGATGAATCGACTCAATCGCCGGGACAGACAACGTGAGCCATGATCTATTCCATCCCCCAAGGGCTTTCGCTGGCGTACATCCACAGGTCATGACCTTGGATGAGGCGAAGGTGGTGATCCTCCCTGTCCCCTACGATAGCACCACGGAGTACAAGAGCGGTACCAGGGAGGGACCTCGGGCGATCATCGATGCCTCACAATACCTCGAGCTATACGACACTGAACTGGATAGAGAGATCAGCGAAGTGGGGATTCATACCCTCCCTGAAGTGCAACCCCTGATGAGCGGACCCGAACCGATGTTGGAACGGGTCTACCAGATAGCGAGTGACCTGCTTGATAAAGGCAAGCTTCTGGCGATGTTGGGCGGCGAGCATTCCCTTACTCTGGGCATGGTTAGAGCCTTTCGGGAGAAATACCCTGAACTCTCAGTACTGCACCTGGATGCTCACGCCGATCTACGCGACCAATATCAGGGGACAAAATACAGCCATGCTTGCGTCATGCGCCGGGTCTGGGAGCTTTGCCCCGTCGTCCACGCGGGCGTCCGCAGCATGAGCCGGGAGGAACACCGATTTCTGGTAGAACGCAAAATCAACCCGTCTTATGCCGAAGCCTTATCCAGCCCGGACTCTGTAGCCCAGGTTGTCTCCACCCTCTCGCCGCAGGTATATATCTCGATCGACCTCGATGTACTCGACCCCTCAATCATGTCAGCGGTGGGCACCCCCGAACCTGGGGGCTTGAGCTGGCAACAAGTGCTGGAGCTACTACGCGCAGTGGCCAGCGGCAGACAAATCGTCGGCTTCGACCTAGTGGAACTCTGCCCCCGAGAGGGTCCAAGCTCCTGCGCCTTCCTTGCCGCCAAACTGGCCTACAAACTTGTAGGATATGCCACACCCCCAAGCTGAAGTCCTATCGCGTTGGTTCGTGAGGTATGTGGAACAAGCCCGAGGAACAATACTAATCAGCGAGGCCTCGCTTCAATCAACCAGCTCATTAAGCCCTGTGTAGCTGTCACTCCGACGCCGGAGCTGCTGATCCAGCTCCCCTATGACTACCTCAGCCGTGGAGAACACCGTCGCCTCGGCAAGATGACCCCCTCGGCAGATATCCTGTCGCGAAAGCTGGATGTGTATGTGGATTATCGGGCGATCACTTTGCTTTGCCACTGAGCCCTGAGCACAGACGATCTCCAGCGGACCGGAATAGTCCGCACTCTCGTATTTCCCCGGGAGTTCCGTCAAGAAATTGAGACGGGCGCTTTCCACGGAGCCGATAATACCGATAACGACACCAGAAGAGATGTTATGCTCCCGGCAATAGCGGGCTATCTCGCCGAGCAACTCCTGCCCCGGTTTGACCCTGAATACATGCACCTTGTTAAACAACTGCTCGCCTCCTTTTCAGACCCGCCGGCACCATCTTAGC
>SOKG01000188.1 GCA_004376205.1 Dehalococcoidia bacterium
GTATATTCTGGGTAACGCGAATCTGTCAGCCAGGGAATATCTCGGTCTAATTGGGGAAGTCTCGGGTGTCAAACCACCAAGGTTGAAACTGCCCTACCCTGCCGCCGTTGCCATGGGATACATGTACCAATTTGTCGCTGGTCTCAGCAAAAGGCCACCAGTCATTACTGCACCAATTGTGCGGATGTCCAGTCGTTATGGCTATTTCGATGCCTCCAAAGCTGTCAATGAACTGGGTTTTCCGCAAACACCAATCAGGACGACCATCGAGAAGGCTGTCGACTGGTTCAGAGAGAACGGGTACGTGAAAGCAGCGTAGAGCCACAGTTGAGTCGGTCAGGCTCTGAGGGTGGCGCCAAGCTCCCGCTGCAGCCGCTCCACGATCTCCTGTTGCGTACGGCCTCTTCATCGGTGAGGGTGCGCTGCAGCGGTTGGTGGTTGCTCCTGGGTGCCTTGCCTCCAAAAAAAGCCGGGCTGGGTTCAACCCTTCAATTTCCTTTCTACTTCTGCCGCGCCGACTATGGGTAGCTCGAGTATAGGGACGTTCCAGATCGATGCGCCTGCGAGCGCCAATGGGTAATTGACCGCGGCTAGTGCCTCGTTGCTCTCCGCCTCAATGATGTCGAAGCTTACCAGCGTGTTCGGAGGAACGCCAGCAAAGGCCATTCCCTGACACACATAGCTAGCTAGTAACTTTATCCCCGGAGGGGGACTGGCCCACACCTTATCGGAGACCTTCGCCAACTCCGCCGCCTTAGCCACATCAAACGTGGCAAAGCTCAGAAACTTCATCCTGCTCCTCCTCAGTTGATTTTATATCTGAAGGGCAAAGCACCCAGGGGCAAGCCGTATTCTAGGGCAACCAAGCGCAGATAGCAAGGAGCAGGGGTCAGGCTCTGAGGGTAGCGCCAAGTAAGGGTAGCGTTGTCACTCCTGTGGCAACGAAGTCTGCGTCGTGACAGGAGTCACGACGCTACTTGCGTGAATTGGGTCTAGCTTCTCAGGGTGGCGCCAAGCTCCCGCTGCAGCCGCTCCACGATCTCCTGCTGCGTACCATCTACCTCTTCGTCGGTCAACGTACGCTGCAGCGATTGGTAGCGGATGGAGAAGGCCAGGGATTTCTTGCCTCCGGGCACCTGATCGCCGCTATATACATCGAAGAGGGTAACCTGGCTCACCAGCGGGAAGCTTTGGATGATACCCTGTACTTTGCTTGCAGCAAGACCGGTGTCCATCACCAGAGCGAGGTCGCGGACGATTCCAGGGAACCTGGGGATCGGTTGATATGTAAGCACTGCCCCGACGAAGGACAGCAGCTTCTCCAGGTCAACCTCGAAAAGGCTGACTGGCTGGGAAGAGATGTCGAAAGCTCCCGCCGTCCTGGGATGAACCTCTCCCAAAACTCCTACCTTTTGCCCGTTGACGACTATCTCTGCCGTCCTCCCGGGGACCAGGTTCGGGTCTTCGACCGGCTCAAAGCTCGCCACGACCTGTAGTCGGCTGAAAACCGTCTCCAAAACACCTTTGGCGTCGAAGAAATCGAGCATATCCTCCCCCGAAAGCCATGAGCGGTCGAACTTGGGGCCACCCAGCACCCCGGCAAGCATCTCCCTTTCTTCGGGGAGGTCATCTCCCCTGGGGAAATATACCTTGCCCACCTCGAATAGCCTGATGCTGTTGTGTTCACGTTTCTCGTTTGCCGAGAAGGCAGCCAGCAGCCCTGCTCGGAGGTTGGTGCGCAGGTATTCCTGCTCCAGGGTCATCGGGTTCGCTGCTCGTAGTGCAGGACTGATCTTGCGATGGGGGTCTATCTTGTCCAGCATCGCCTGGCTGACCAGAGAATAGGTGATTATCTCCTGCATACCGCATCCGACGAGGAAGTCCTGGATTGTCTCCTTCAATGCGGGCAAAGGCGCTGGCATCCGTTCGGGGATCTCACCGCGAAGCATGGTTGTGGGGATCTCGTCGTAGCCTATGATGCGTGCTATTTCCTCGATGAGGTCATCAGCCAACTGGACATCGGTCCGCCAGTAGGGGGCTGTTACCATGAGGTC
>SOKG01000086.1 GCA_004376205.1 Dehalococcoidia bacterium
AGCGATATTGGAGGGCAAGCGGAGATTTGTGGTAAGAGATGCGCCCGAACCCGTTTTGGATGAAGGTGAAGTCTTGATAAAGGTGCAATACTGCGGAATATGCGGCTCCGACCTGCCCACCTACATTGAAGGGGTCCCCGCCAGGCAGGGCCACGAGTTCTCGGGAGACATAGTTGAAGTGGGACCGAGTGTCACGGGATGGAAGGGCGGCGACCGGGTTACGGCCGAATGCATCAGCTCATGCGGCGAGTGCTACTGGTGTATACGCGGTGAACCAGGACTCTGTCAGGACTTTGATATGACATGGTTCCAGAGAGCGGGTGGGTTCGCCACCTATACCAAGGCCCGATACGACATACTACACAGAATCCCCGCTGATGTAAGCTATGAAGAGGCAGCTCTGGTTGAGCCAACAGCCATTGCGTTGCACGCTGTCAGATTGTCTGAGATGGGGGTAGGAGACGTTGTTGCAGTGCTCGGCTTGGGCCCCATCGGGCAGCTCGCGGCACGGCTGGCGAAGATATCTGGAGCCATAGCAGTATATGCTACCGAGGCAAGCCAATCCAGGCTCGATCTTGCCAGAGGTGTGGTGGACGAAGTTGTGGATGCGAACGCGGTCAACCCTGTTGACAGGATTCTTGAACTCACAGGCGGCAGGGGGCCGGATGTCGTATTGGAATGCGCCGGAGCTATCTCAACGACGCAGCAATTGATGCCTTTGGTGAGAAAAGGCGGGACAATCGTCATCACGGCAGTGTGCCTCTATCCGGTTGAATTGCTTGTCAGTAGCATCGCACTGAGGGAACTTACCGTAAAAGGGTCGATGTGCTTCTACCCCGGTGAGTTTGCCACAGCGCTCAATCTCATAAGGGACAAGAAGATCGATGTAGCTCCTTTGATGACATGTGAGATGCCCTTGGATGACATTGACGAAGCTTTCGAAAAAGCTGCGAGGGGAGAGGGAGGAAAGATACTGATAAGACCCTAAATACACGGACGGGAAACGCCTCCAAATGTCGAGTGCCAGAAGGGTCAGCAAATGTCAACATTGTGGCAGAAAGTCACTCCTCATCTCTCAAGGCCTGGGGCTGTGCCTGGACTGTATCCGAAGAGACTTTGGCCAGGTTCTCCCCCTCATTGCGAAAGCTCACAGCGCAGCGAGAAGACCGTTTGACCTACCTGAGCAGCCTCCCAAATGTGAGGGAGGGCTTATATGTCAGCTTTGCGTCAATGAATGCCGTATTCCCGCAAATGGCAGGAGCTACTGTGGACTGCGCGCCAACAGAGAAAATAGACTTGTCGGTGCCACCGCCAGGAAAGGCAATGTCAGCTGGTATTACGATGCCCTGCCCACCAACTGCGTAGCCGATTGGGTCTGTCCTGGTGGCACTGGAGCCGGTTACCCTCAGTTTGCCTATTCCCATGGAGCTGAACACGGCTACAAGAACCTGGCTGTCTTCTATCAGGCTTGTTCCTTTGATTGCCTGTTCTGCCAGAACTGGCACTACCGCTCTATGGCAACAAGGGAGAGCAAGATCGATGCCTTGGAGCTGGCTCAAGCAGTTGATGACCGTACTGCCTGCATCTGCTACTTTGGCGGTGACCCGTCACCTCAACTGCCGCATGCCCTTCGTGCCTCCCGATTGGCTCTAGAGAGCAATAAGGACAGGATTCTGCGCATCTGCTGGGAGACCAACGGCTCGATGCATCCGGCATTGTTAAGACAGGCGGCTGAGCTTTCTCTCAACTCCGGTGGTTGTATCAAGTTTGACCTCAAGGCCTGGAGCGAGGAGCTGCACATTGCCCTCTGCGGTGTGAGCAATAAGAGGACCCTGGAAAACTTCACGCTACTGACTGAATACGTCGAGAAAAGGCCCTCGCCTCCCTTCCTAGTAGCCAGCACCTTACTCACCCCAGGATATATAGATCGGGAGGAAATATCCAGAATTGCTGCCTTTATTTCCTCCCTCAGCCCTGACATCCCTTACGCTCTCCTTGCCTTCCACCCCCAGTTTATGATGAGCGATCTGCCCCCTACCTCCAG
>SOKG01000021.1 GCA_004376205.1 Dehalococcoidia bacterium
AGCTTGGTTCCCGAGAAGTACGCGTCCATCACCAAGCCTGTCCTCGCACGGACCATTTCGGCGAGCCCTTGACTCCTGAGTTCGTCGCACCTGGAGGCTGTCCGGCGGCACTGCCATACGATAGCGCGTCCTATCGCTTCGCCTGTTTCCTTGTTAATGAGTAGAGTGGTCTCACGTTGGTTAGCGATTCCGATGGCTGCGATGTGTGCGTCGCTGGCGCTTGCACTGCGCTTTGCCTGTTCTACAGCCTGCAAAGTCTTCTGCCATATGTCAGCAGGGTCTTGCTCGACCCAACCTGGCTGGGGATAATATTGGTCAATTTCCCTGTAGCCACGCCCCTGCACATTGCCATTCCGATCAACCAAAAGGGCGGTGGTGCCTGTGGTACCCTGGTCTATTGAAAGAATATATTGCTTCATTCTGAGTCACGCGGCGTATAGGGATTGATACATCCGGTTCCAAACGTGCAAAGCTTTTGGTCTGATCAGATGCGGGTGGCTAGCCAAGCTTCCATGTCAGCCAAGACCTGTTTATGCCCCGGCTCATTGAGAATCTCGTGGTAGAAACCCTCATAGAGCTTCAGCGTCTTATCCCTCGAGCCGACCCGCTCATATAACATCTGGCTTCCTTGCGGGTCACACAACAGGTCAGCGGTTCCGTGCATAATCAGGATGGGCAGGTTGATCTCTGGCATTTGGCGCGGCAGTTCCTGTAGTGTCTTAAGTATTTCTGCACCGAAGCGGGCGCGAATCTTGCCTCGGTAGACGAGTGGGTCATTCACATAGGCATCCACGACTGCTTTGTCCCGGCTAATAGCGGAGGCATCAACGATACTCCCGCCGATACGCATTTTCGGCAGCACTAGAGAGAGCATCGGAGCCAGCGCTATCAGTGCTGGCGACCGGCCAGAGGGTACCTTCAGGACTGCGCCAGAAAGCAGGAGCCCGGCTAGCTCATGTTGATGAAGGACAGCATAGGCAGTGGCGATCCCTCCTCCCAGACTATGTCCCACGAGGAAAATCTTGGCATCACCATGCTCGGCACGTACTATATCGAAAAAGGCTTTGAGGTCGGTGAGATAGTCCGAGAACCGTTCAACATAGCTTCGCAAGCCCTCTGACTTGCCGTGACCTCGAAGGTCAAGGCCACAGACGGCATAGCCTCTGGGTACGAAGTAGTTGACCAAGTTTCCATAGCGCCCGCTGTGCTCAGCCCCGCCGTGGACAACTAGCAGTATCGCCTCGGGACGTCCAGCTGGCAACCAGGACTGGTAGTAGAGATTAAGGTCCTTGTGCCCTCTGAAGCTACCTTCTGTATGTTCCATGCTTCTTGCTCATAACTTTGGAAACACAACGTGACCATCTATCCCCGAACACGGGCTTCGTCTTTGGTCCGTCACCGTTTGCCAAACTTTAATAACTTCTACCGTAACTGTCAAGGCCATAATATGTGTTGGTTCTTCTCGGTTGTGGTTGGTGTCCCATAATGGGCAAGGTGGCGAGATGGGGAATTGGGATCGGGCGTTAGAACAAATGACAGCAGCGGTACTCACAAGGAACTCGGTTCCAAACGCCTCGGCGTGCGGATAAAGAGAATATGTACGGTGACGCCAACGCCTATGAGTATGACGATGACTCTGACGGCAAGAATATGGACCGCAAAGGCAACTGAACATCCTATCGTTATCCACAGCAACGCAATCGACAGAGCCTTCAGTTTCGATGGGATTCCTTTTCCCTCTCGGTAGTCCTTTATGGCTTTTCCAAACAACCTGTTGCTCAAGAGCCAGTTGCTGAATCTTTCTGAACTCCTGGCATAGCATGCAGCAGCCAGCAAAAGGAAAGGTGTAGTCGGTAACAGAGGCAAGAATACGCCAAGAACCGCAAGCCCCATAGAAACTGTTCCTGCAAGAATCAGCAGCCGACGGCTCAAATTGCTGATCATTCGTCTCTTTGGCTGGGTTTCCATCGCACTCTGTCCGCTAATCAACCTTATACACTGCTGCTTGGAGGGTGTCAAGAACAATGGATGTAACAGCCTTCATAAAGGCATCAAAAATCCCACCAGCCAAGACCGAGTAATGCCATGGGGTAGTCGACTGTTGCTTTTCGTGGTACACTTCCATATACTCTATACGCTACATCCGCTGTCAGGCGAGGAATAGCGGACTGGGCGGCAGGAGACAAATGGAGCAAATACTGGGCAAAAGGTTCGAGCCTAAGAAGATCATAGACAACCCATCGGAGGAGAGCCTCCGTGCATGGTCCTTGGAGCACGGTGGAGTCATAAGCGAGTTCGGCAACCTCTCCGTAACGACCAACGTGCGGAACAGAATGGCGAAGTTGACTGAGGTAGTACTGGACCAGCCGGATCCGGAAGACATAGAGCTGGTCCATGATGTCCTAGACTATCTGAAGAAGAAAGAAGTGATAGCACTGGACAGGGTCATGTGCTCAACACCGGGGTTCAAGAAGCACTGCAGGTTGTATGTCACGGCCGAGTACGCCAGGCTCCCCTTGATGTGGGGCAATACCCTGTTCCCGTCTGAAGGGAAGGAGCCCGATTTCACAGCACTCACCGTGCCGGAATGGCGTGAGAAGAAGGTACTCGTGTTTCCCGCGGCGGGACTGACGATCATCCTGGGGAGCGACTACAAGGGCGAGAATAAGAAGGCCATGCTTCGGCAGGTCATGTATTGGGCCAAGAAGCAGGGGCATCTCGGTCTTCATGCGGCAAGCAAGGTATTGCGCGTATATAGGGGCAAGGAATTGAGAGATTTCGGATTTCTGCTGTTCGGCCTCAGCGGGACTGGTAAGACCTCCCTGTCTTGCCATTCGCACTGGTTGGGCTATCCTGAGACAGTCGTTATACGGCAGGACGACGTCGTGATACTGAGAAAGGACGGCACGGCGGTTGGCACTGAGGACTCATTTTACATAAAGACTGATGGCCTGGAGCCTAGCTCTCAACCCCTGCTGTATGCGGCGGCCTTGAGCCCCAGGGCGATATTGGAGAATGTGTTGGTACATCCAGAGACCGGGAAGGTCGATTTCTTCGACAGCAGCCTGACTTCCAATGGCCGTGCAATGGTCAAGAGAAGGGACATAGCATTTACTGACGAGAGCGTGGAGCTAGAGAAGGTGGATTTCATCGTGTTCATCACCAGGAGACAGGACATCATGCCTCCAGTCGCCCGGCTTAGTCAGGAGAGGGCAGCAGCGGCCTTCATGCTCGGCGAGTCCGTAGAGACCTCGGCCGGCGACCCGACCGAGGCGGGCAAATTGCTCAGAGTAGTGGGCACAAACCCGTTTATCGTCGGTTCCCGGACGGAGGAGGGTAACATGTTCCTCGACATCCTCCGGGCCAATCCCGACATCCAGTGCTTCTTCTTGAACACGGGGGCTGTCGGAGGCATGGTCAGGGGCCAGAATATCTCCGTAAGAGATTCAGTGAAGATACTGGAGATGATTGCCAGAGACAAAATCAATTGGGTGAAAGATGATTTCCTGGGATACGAGATGCCTGCCGACGTACCCGGTGTCGAAATGGACCGCTTCGACCTCAAGAATCACTACGATGACGAGCAGATAGATGAGCTATCACACAACTTGAAGAAGGAAAGATTGAACTGGCTTTCGCAGTTCCCAGGTTTGAACCAAGACATTCTCAGAGCTCTCAATCCGTGACCTGCCCCGCTAAACCCCATCGGTGCAAGCTCACCGAACCGTCTTCAGGAATCCGGGCAAACAAGGCCGACCGGTATCCTTCCTCCCACCAAGCTCGATCTCAGTCCCAAGTCTGTGATTGTGCCATCCACCGGCAAGAGTACCGAAACGAAGTCCTTTTGGAACACTCGCTCTCTAGCTCGGGTTAGAGTCCGGCGCCCACTCCAGGCATTCTTGGCAGCCGGGATGTGCCCCATCGCTCGCTCACACATTGCAGTACCATTTTCCTGCCTAAGTCCCCCCTGAAAGAGCCATTGTATATCCAGGACAGGTGGCTATGATAGAGTTCGGTAGGATATGGGGTAGATATGATAACTCGCTTATCCTGACGCAACCGAGGACAGTAGGGAGGCAAGACATGGTGACAACTGGCAAGTCCACGCGAAGTAAATCGCCGCTAGACGTTCCAAGACTACCGCACGAGCCCAAGAGCAGGCAACACCTGGTAGTATCAGACGGATCCTGGCATCAAGAGAAGAGTATGATGCCATCCATTTCCTTGATCTCCCCATACAAGCCTGTAATCTGCGGAATTGCCGACTACGCGTACTTCCTCACCCGAGAGGCGCCACCCCACTCTTGGGATGTACTATCGTTCGATCTGGATAACTACGGAGTCCCCCTGAGCGAGGACCAACCCTCAGCCACCAACCACGTCTGGTATGGCATCTCCAGCCGCGACGATTTCTCCGCTACCTCCATCTTGCAAGGACTCAAACCCCGTGCAAACCAGGTCCTCTGGTTCCAACACGAATTCGGTATCTGGAGAGACAATGCCAGATTTGTCAACATGCTCAGGGACCTGGACATGCCAAAAGTGGTTACCCTCCACACTCTTCACTTCCAAAGCAACGAGACCCGCTATGGGCTGTGCAACGAGGAGTATTCCTTCCTGCACTCTCTTCTTCCTCACACCGATGCCATCACAGTGTTCAGCGACGGTGTGTATGAGGCGGTCACGCACGCCTTCCCCAAGCATGCTGACAAAGTATATGTGCTAAGGCATGGTGCTCATCTCTACCCTAGGTTTGCCAGAATGAGCAAACCCGAAGCCAAAGCGAGAATCTATGAGTATCTGGTTGACCAATCCGGGCTGGATAAGCCAAGCAAAGACAACCTGAAACAGCAACGCGTGTTCCTCGACCCCGACACAGTCATAATTGGCGGCACCGGATTCATCACCGCTAGCAAGGGGACGGAGCTACTCTATCATGTCCATAACGTGCTGCAGCAGGTGCTGCCCAAACACAAGATCGTAGCGGTATATGCAGGCCTATTAAGGGAAGCCGATAATAGCGTCGACAGTGAGTTTGCCGCGGAGTTGAAGGCCAAACACAACGGCGTAGGCCAGTTTTTCCTGGAGACCTATCTGCCTGGAGATATGCTCGCAGCCATGCTGAGAGCAATGGATATCTATTTCTACTGGCCCAGCAACTGCACTCAGAGTGGAATTGTGGCGCACGCCCTGGGCGCTGGCGCGACGATCGCCTGCTGCGACAAGGAGGGCGTTGGCGAAACTGTGAAAATGGCCGGAGGATTGGTCAGCGCTGACTTCGGACAGCTCATTTTCAAGATAGCACAGGCTATCCTGCACCCCAAGCACAGGGCGGAAATCTCGGAAAGAGCCCTTGGGTATGCCGAGGACTTCTCATGGAGAAATCAGGTCCTGAGCCACCTTGAACTAGCAGAACAACTCTGCCTTTCCAGGGTTCAGTGCCCAACAGACCGAGAGAGTTTAGCCACAGAGCCAGCAGCCACCAGCATGCTTTGGCATGTTGGGGCCGACGAGTCGAGAGCTCGAGTGTGATTCAAAAAGTGGCTGTGAGTACGGTTCTCTCTACTCTCTCAGCGTAAGGCGGACCTCCTCAAAAATGTGACCTAACGCTGTCTCACCCACCGTCCTGGGCCCCACTCAGCAGTGTCGGGCTCAGCCAAAAGCGCAGCAAACCCTGCGTCTGAGTAATGCCACGATGAGCGGCGGTCCATATCCTCTGCCGCTCTGCAAGTTGCCTTGGTCATTGTGACAGCAGCAAGTCGCATGCTGCCAATTTTCCTGGCCATCTCCTTTGCCCCGTCCAGCAGCTTATCAGGGGCAAAGACCTGATTGGCTAGACCAATGCGGTAGGCTTCCTTGCCATCTATAACATCCCCGGTGCAGCAAAGCTCTATGGCTTTGGCCACCCCTACTCTCCAGGCCATGTTTGCTGTTGCTGCGGCTCCTCCAATCCACCCCAGATTCTTCACATGCATATCGCTGATCTGGGCTGTTTCTGAGACCAGAATAATGTCACAGCTAAGAGCCAGTTCGATACCACCTGCTGTACATACGCCATCAATGGCTGCTATCGATATCTTTGGGCACCACGCAATTCTCTCGAAAGTCGGCACTGTTGCCAGCCTGGGCTGTCTCTGAGACCAGAATGCTGATACAGGTGACCACTCAAGTGCGGGAGCCGAGCGCCCTTCACTCGGCGCGCCTGCCATCTCCTTGAGATCAGCTCCGGCACAAAAGCAGGGCCTTCCATCCGGTCTTGGTGCACCGGTGTAGATGAATGTCTTTATTTCGTGGTCCTGCATAATCTCATCCAACGCGCTGTCCAAATCCTGCCACATCTGCACGTTCAACGCATTTAGGCGCTCTGGTCTATTCAGGGTAACAACACAAAATCCGTCCCCCTTTTCGTACTTAATGGTCTCGTATGACATCAGAAGAACCCCCTTTCTTTACTATTATTATGGCCCCATGTGAATCCGGATTCCCCACTTCAGTTAGTAAGGATGACTGACTAGCAATCACTTCTGTATGCGGCTGCCCACCTTCCACCCCGTAGCCCTGCTGCCTCCATTGACTGTCATGAACCAGCGCAGTGCAGTTGCTCAAGTCATTCCTCGATCTTAAACTCCCACTTGCAGCAAACCTCGTCAGCGCTCTTCCGGGGAGGCAGCTTCACAGCCGTTATCTTTATTCTGGGGTTATTGAAATACCTCTCCATGGTCTTCTGCTCCATTTCCCCACAGACATGAGGTATCCTTTCGGGTGCGCTCCTCTCGTAGCTCTCCAGTAAGCGGCAATAGGTAGTGGTCGCTCTGACATGATTCTCATTTATGATATCTACCGTACCATCAAACCAGTCACTGCCCACTTTGCTGTCTGGACACATATCCATAAGCTTCAGGGAATCAAGAACGGTATTCAACTCGATATTCGCCACCCTAGCAAACTTCGGGACTACCTTCTCCCCTATTTTTGTCCAGACCACATCGTTGATACTTTCAGCTGCTTCGGCGCCAAATCTGTTGCTGACCTCCTCGAACCAGAATCCAGGCACTCTCATATACGCCCATCGCCATATGTTCATCAGCCTGATGAGGAAATCCTTGGAGAAATCCTCATATTTTATATCCGGCTTATACTCACCGCTATAATCTGTTAACTCTGGCATCTTAGCCCTCCATTCTATTGTCATTTATTTCCTTGTAGAATTTAAGGCTACGCTATTGGCTTGTCAAGTCGGCGTACTGAGGTTGGTGATGTTGGTGGGGCAGTCGGACTGGGCGCCTCTGCACCGCAGCTAGAAAGCATCAAGGCCGCGATGATGAAAAGGGTCAAAACCCAGCA
>SOKG01000245.1 GCA_004376205.1 Dehalococcoidia bacterium
CGGCCTTCCTGTGGTCGGGCTCAAAGTAGAAAGCAGCGCCTACCTTCTCCTTCCAACCCTCGGTAATCAGCCTGATGACCTCTTCAGAGCCAGCGACCGGTGAGCCCACACCCATCCAGGTGGTCACACCGGAGGCAACGAAGTATACCCCGATGGAGACCGCTTTCTCCGACATCCACTCTGGAGCAAACCCCGCCGCCGGCAGATCGCTGATATCCTCACCCAGGCCGCCCTCCGTAGCACACTGGCTAAGCACAGTGAGGATACGCGTATTATCGACGCAGGAGCCCATATGCAGCACCGGTGGAATACCTATCGTTTGACAGATCTCCCTGAGCCCGGAGCCACAATGGTCCATGACCTCCGGTGTCAGCAACCCCTGCTTGGCACAGGCGATAGCGTTGCACCCGGTGGTCACTACCAGCACGTCGTTCTTAATAAGCTCCTTCACGATGTATAGATGCGGGTCGTCCTGGGTCACCCTGGGATTATTGCAGCCAACAACGCCAGCGGCGCCCCGGATGCGTCCCGCCATAATGGCGTCATTCAGGGGGCGGAAGGACTCCCTCAAACTTCCTCCCAGCATATAGGCTATGTACTCGTGGGAGAAACCGGCAACCAGGCGGTCCTGCACGTCGGGGATGTGTACCTCACCCCGGTTGGGGAAGTTGTCGATCGCTGTGCGAAGAATGGACTTGGCCACTTCCATCGCTTTATGTTCGTCGAACTCAATGTGCATGGCCCCTGTGATCTTCGCTTTGGGAGAGGTGCTTATGATCTTGGTGTGATAGTTCTCAGCTATCTCCACTATACCCTGCATGATGCACTGGATGTCCACCACCATAGCATCTATCGCACCGGTAAGGATGGCCAGCTCCTGGGCGAGGAAATTGCCGAGCAGTGGCACTCCCTGGCGCATCAGGATCTCGTTAGCGGTGCAGCAGATGCCCGACAGGTTTATTCCCTTAGCGCCCTTCGACTTAGCGTACTCGATTATTTCGGGGTCGCTGGCCGCTGCCACGATAAGCTCGGAGAGAGTGGGCTCGTGGCCATGTATCACAATGTTTACCTCATCTTCTCTGAGGCTGCCAAAATTAGAACCAGCAGCTACCGGGCCCGGGGTGCCGAACAGTATATCGCTGATGTCGGTGCTGAGCATGGAGCCACCCCACCCATCAGCCAAAGCATTGCGCAGGCTATGATCCAGGATGTGTTCCGCATCCTGGTCAACTCCTATGCTGGTACGGTGCAATGTCTCCACCACTTCACGATCTATCCCGCGGGGAACAATACCCAGCTTTCGCCATATCTCCTGCCTCTTAGCGGGTGCCCTGCGGACATATATCAGTTCTCCATCCTGACGGCCGAACTCGCCAAGGGCCACTTTAGCTACATCGATGGCGACCTCTTCCTTGCTTCGCCCCTTCTCCGGCACGTCCAGATAGTGGGCCACCGCTCTCAGCTTCTTCTCGTCCTTTACCTGGTAGTCTGGCGCCTCGCCAGTGGCGGCAGCCAATAGCGTCATCGCCATATCGCGGCCGTGGTCGGAGTGGGCTGCGGCGCCGCCTGCAACCCATCGAGCCAGATTTCTAGCAGAGACAGTCTCTTTGGTAGCCCCGCAGATGCCCACGGTAGTCTTGCCTACCAGGCGGCAGGGTCCCATGAAGCAATTCCGGCAACAATTACCCTCATGCCCAATAGGGCAGGGCTTGGTCTCCTCAGCCCTACTGAAAGCCGTGGATATCCCCTCGGCTCGCGCCCTTTCAAGCATCTCCATTACTGCAGGGTCAATGCTTTTGGTCTCGGGGCTCTTGCTCTCGGGGCTTTTCTTCTCGGCCATTCTTGCTCCTTTGACATCAGTTATTGGCTCGCTATCGCCATTGTTAATGTTATCACAAAGTGGCGGGTGTGTAAATCGCCAGGGAATCCAAAATCGCATGTCGTTGCTAACCAGGGGCCGTTGAGCTATAATCGTAGCATCGGGGCGTAGCGCAGTCCGGTTAGCGCGCAGCGTTCGGGACGCTGAGGTCGGA
>SOKG01000244.1 GCA_004376205.1 Dehalococcoidia bacterium
CTGGTCATATGCAAGGCCTCGGTCGCAAACGGCGATCCTCGTTCATGAGGTAAGTGATTTGTCGCATCCAAGGATTTTCCACTTGTAATGGCGGAGGAAAGTCGTGCCAGAAGTCAAGTCGATGCAAGGCAAACCCAAAGGAAAACGTGAAGACGTCGCCGAGCGCAAGAGGGCGGTGGAGGAGTTGAGGGAACACCGCCAGCACCTTGAGGAACTTGTTAAAGAGCGCACAGCCGAACTTCAAGAGGAAATCACCGAGCGCAAGAAGGCACAAGAGAAGCTGGAAAGGCTGTATGAGACGGAAAAGAGGCTGCGCGAGCAGTTGGAAGAGGAGATGAAGAAAAGGGCAGAGTTCACCAGGGCGCTGGCGCACGAGCTGAAAACCCCGCTCACCCCCGTGGTGATGTCAAGCCAGACGCTGGTTTCTCAGCTGCAGGAGGGCCCATTGCTGAGCCTAGAACCCCTGATGAGACTAGCCGCAAACATCAGCCGGGGTGCCGCCAACCTGAACAGCAGGATCGATGAACTCCTCGATTTGGCAAGGGGCGAGATGGGCATGCTGAAGCTGAAGACCGAACCGGTGGACGTTTTGGCGCTACTTAGAGAGGTGATGGACGATGTGTCTACAATGGCTTCGAATAAAGGCCAATCCGTGGTGTCAAGGCTATCCCACTCACTGCCCTCGATCTCAGCGGACAGAACGAGGTTGAGGCAGATTGTGCTGAATCTGCTCAACAATGCCTTCAAGTTCACCCCTCATGGCGGAAGGATAACGCTGAGAGCCAAGGAGGACGATGGGAACCTGACAGTAGAAGTCAAAGACACCGGTGCGGGGATAAGCAAGGAAGAGCAGGAGCGGCTGTTCGAGCCATATCACCGCGTAGAGCATGACAGGGAACGCCTAAGTGGACTGGGTCTGGGGCTAGCTCTCTGCAAGACGCTGGTAGAGCTTCACGGAGGTCGGATATGGGTGAAAAGCGGTGTCGGCAAAGGCTCGACCTTCGCCTTCTCATTGCCTCTAGAAAGCTCGGCCGGTGAGCAGGAGACCTTGACTGCAGGTGAAGAGTGAAAGCGCTGGTTATTGAAGACGACCCCGAGATTGTTGAGTCTGTTTCTCTGGCCTTCGCAATAGGCTGGCCTACGGTTAGCCTTGTATCCACCCATTCGGGCAAGAAAGGTATAGAGTTGGCTGAAGGTGGTGATATCGACATTATTATCCTTGATTTTGAGCTTCCCGACATAAGCAGCCTCGAGGTGTTAAGGCAGATCCGCCTCTTCTCTTCGGTACCCATCATCATCCTCACGTTTAGTGGAGACGAAGCCAACATTGTTAGGGGACTCGATTGTGGAGCAGACGACTACATAGTCAAGCCCTGTGGACAGCTTGAATTCATGGCACGGGTAAAGGCCAGGACACGCGACGAGAACCAGTTCGCTGAAGAGTTACCCCTCTCTTTCAGCCAACTGCGCTTCAGTCCCTCCACACGCCAGCTTTGCTATCGCCAAAAAGAGATAAACCTCACTGCCATCGAAGCTCATATCATTCACCACTTGATGAGAAGCGAGGGTCGTGTGGCGACCTACTCCAGCCTTGCCGAGGAGGTATGGGGTCATGATTACCCCGGATCCGTAGACGCCCTCGGGATTCATATCCGGCGCCTACGGCAAAAACTAGAAGCAGACCCCAGCCACCCACAGCTTATCCTCGCCAAATCAGGCATAGGATACTTCCTGGCAAAACCAGACTAGGCCAGCAGTTCCCACCCCAAGAGCTGGGGAAAAGAAGTGGGCTGGAGAAAACGCTAGTTTGTAAGGAGCCAGCCTTGAGAAACCGATCCTGCAAATCACATCATTTTATATCTTGGCCCGTCTCCTCCCTCAGGCACCTTCCATTCAATGACTTGGTGCGGACATTTTACCCGACACGTTTGGCAGTGTACGCAGTTAGATGGGCTCAGAATCAGACTGTCATTTTCGAATCGATATACCTGCCCCGGGCAAAAGAACTCACAGGGATGGCATCCATATTCCCCCCCACATCCCGTACACTGCATTGGGTCTGAAAATGTTATGTGGGAAGGCTGATCTTCACGGTGAGACGTACCAGATAGGCCGACAGCGGTCAGCCTGTCAATGCCCCCATTATGTCTTCTATTTAGTCTCGCCTTAGTCGTTCCCTGGCAATCCGGTTTAGTACTTAGTCGGAAGGGAATCCACTGCTGGACAAGTGATAGCGGTGCCCCAAGATAAAGGCCGACTCTCCCAGCTTTGGCGAAAACCTGCCGGTAATTCCTGGCCTCGCGCATATCCCTCATAATGAAGCTTTGATCGAGCATGTCTTCATAAGTCTTCAACGTGTCGTATGAGAAATCCTGTTGCTCAATTGCCTTTAGAATTGCCTCGGCAGCGATTATTCCCGATTTTATGGCGTAATGCAGCCCTTTAAGCTCTCTAACACTGGTGAACCCGGCGGCATCGCCGATAACAATAGCTCCGTTTGTGACCGGTTCCGGTATTGAATAATGACCGCCCTCAGGAAGTGTCTTAGCACCGTAGCCAATGACCTCTCCGCCTTCAAGTAGTCCCTCGATAAGACTATGTGATTTGAAGAGTCGGAGCTCCAATTGAGGGTCGAGGTCACAATATCTCCAGTCTAGCGCGAGGATGATAGATACAGCCACAGTATTTCCATCCATACTGTAAAGGGCTCCACCACCGAAGACATCTGGAGTGAGTACTCTGTTAGGGAACCCCACAGTATGTATTGCACGATTCGGCCCAAAGCTATTCTTTTCTGGTAGTCTGATAACCTCTTTGACACCGACAGAATGGATCTGCGGATTTCTGCCTTTTGCCAGATTGAATCTTCTTACGAGTTCCTCTGCCAATTGCCCCAGGGAACCTTCTCCAAAGACAGTCACTTTGGCCTCCAGTACTTCCGCGGGAATATAGTTTGGCTGCCTTTTACCCTCCCGATCCAACCCCTTGTCACCCAGCCTAACCCCCTTAACCGAATCGCCTTCGGCAATTATTTCTCTGGCGGCAAAACCGGTATATATTTCTACTCCGAGCTCCCTGGCAATATCGGCAAACCAGCTAACCAGGTCACTAACTGAGATGAGATAATCACCTTTATGGCGCATATATGCTGGGAGGATAGCTTCAGGGAGCTTTACGGCCATTCTATTACCCAAAAGGAAATAGGTTTCGTCTCTCTCCACCCTATTGGCCACTATTCTGGTGACGAACGCATCCTCTTTTCCGTGCCATCCAGGCACCAATTCATTCAAAACATCTGCCTCAAAGATAGCACCGGAGAGATTATGCTGGCCAACCTTATCTGCCTTTTCAATGACCACAACTGACTCACTTCGGCCCTGCTGATTGAGGAGTTGTTTCAGCTTTATAGCTCCAGCCAGGCTCGCTGGACCTGCTCCGACGAAAAGAACATCCATTTTATTTGGTTTGTACATGACTAAGCTCTCTCGGAATTCAGCGCTTTTGTGAGCTCAGGGACTATCTCCTCTAAATCACCTACAATGCCGTAATCAGCCACTTTGAAGATGCGTGCATTAGGATCTTTGTTTATTGCCAGGATGATATCTGAGTTTTGCATTCCAGTTAGATGTTGTACGGCACCTGAGACGCCTGCAGCAACATACACGCGTGGCTTTACCGTCTGGCCGGTCTGGCCGATCTGGCGGCTTCTGTCAATGAATCCCGATTCAACCGCCACCCTCGAAGCGCCGACCATAGCGTCTTGTCCCAAGAACTTCCCCAGACTTTCAGCCAGCGAGGGGATATATCTCTCAAAGCCCTCTTTTGTCTTGCATCCACCGCCGCCGCATACGATTACAGCAGCATCCTTAATCTCAGATGCAAGCGGATGGACCTCTGAAGAAACGATCGCAGCTCCCAAATCTGATTCGGTTATCCTTGGTTTATGTTCGATAACCACTCCCGTCCTCTCCTCGTTGGGCTCCAAAGCACGCATAACACCTGGGCGGGCTGTAGACATCTGCACTGCTGAGTTCTGGGCAATTATGCTTGCCATTATGTTTCCACCTAATGCCGGTCGTGTCTGCATCAACACGGCTACTAATTCCCGATCACCCTTTTTGAAATTGACTATGTCTAATCCAGTACAGTCGGCGGTCAGGCCTGACTTACACCTATAAGCTACTCTTGGGGCCAACTCCCTCCCCAGTGGAGTTGCACTAAACAACATCATTTGCGGTTTGTATTTCTCAACGAGATCCGAGATCGCAATTGCGTAAGGTAGAGGCAAGAAATTCTCTAAGAGGACTTGATCAGCAGTGTAGACCTTATCTGCCCCGTACGCAATCAATTCTCTAGATAGATCTTGTATATCCTTTCCAACTACCACAGCACCAACCTGTTCATTGAGCTGGCCAGCAAGTTCGGTTGCTTTGCCCAGTAACTCAAATGAGGCAGGATTTATTTCTCCCCTCTCTTGTTCAGCATACACCCAGATATCTCCTTGATAGTCAGGTTTTTTTCCTTCTGGTAGCTGGTATTTGGGCTTATCCTCCTCCTTTCCGGCAGACACAAGCTTTTTTTCGTAGGATTCTCGGAGCATCTTGACTAGCTTCGCCATGTCATTTTCAAAAACACATTCCTTCTGCCCAACTTCCTTTGGGGAAAAGACTCTAACTACGTTTGTACGTGAGCCGGTCAAGCCGATACGGGATTTATCTGCCTTAATGTCAGTTGCATCCCACTGGAGAAGTTCTCGGGAATATGCCCACCTGGTTCTACTAAATGAAGGATATGGCGGTTGCGTCCACTGGGTAACAGTCACCAAACAGGGATACCCTAGCGGGGCTACAGTTTCACTGCCTCTTCTTGTTATCCTTTGTACTTGTAGATTTCCATTATGAAAGTAGAAAGATGTTGCGTAAGCTATATGAACAATGCCAAGCTCTTCGGCAATTTGTGGAGGGACCTGGGCGGTATCGCCATCGATTGATTGCATCCCGCTGACGATAATATAGTCCCCTTCACCATTAAATACTTCTTCTTGTATCTTTCTGATTGCTTGAGCAAGTGGGTAAGCCGTAGCAGATGTATCAGCACCTCCAAGTTTTCTGTCGGTTAACAGTACACCCACGTCAGCGCCGCATGACATAGCGAATCTTAGAACCTCTGCGGCAAAGGGCGGTCCCATTGTCAAACCGACTATTCTGCCATCATGTACCTCTCGCATTTTGGAGGCAAGTGCTAATGCCTGTTTGTCAAGTTCATTGCAGACATTGTCCAATAAGGCTCTCTTCAAAGTACCTTTCTCTACGTCCCAAGCCGCTTTAGGGACATTTCTTATATCAGGCACTTGCTTGACCAGGACTACGTAATTCATTCTTCGGTATTCCCTCCCATGAGACCTATCACAACTTGAATCCCTGCATTAATGTAGCTATGTCATCAGGTCTGGCGCGGAAATCGGCATGCTAACAACTTCTGACGATGAGGCCTGGTCGTATTACATTCTGACTGACCTTGATTATGTTTGCAAGGGCTGCATTTCGTTCTTGATAATGGAGATCGCAGGAAAAACACCAACAACATTATTAGCACAGTAATACCGAACGTCTTTGCATGGTACAGTGTGGTATTGGATCGCCTAACCCATAAGCAATTGATTTGGTGGCGACAAAAAGATGTCTACTTCTTGAGTTGGGACAAATCAACGCTGAAATATTATAAGCCCTTTATCTTTTTGCTCAAGGTTCTATGGCTTTTTCACCGCTCGCTGACTATGATGATCTCAGGTGGTCCTACCCGATTTCTGTGCAGGTCCAATAGCGAAAGGAGGCAAGTCATGTCGGAGGAGAATAAGGCCCTGGTGGGCCGTTTCATAGACGAAGTCACGAACAAAGGAGACCAGGCTATAGCAGATGAGATCCTTGATTCCAATCTTGTCGGCCATACGTTGCCTCCCGGGATGCCTTTGGGGCCAGAGGGATTGAGATAACTTGTCACCATATTCCGTACAGCCTTTCCTGACCTTCATATGATTAAGGTGTCGAGGCCTAGAATTTTGGTTGCATCCCCTGTCCACCATCGATAGAAGTGAGCAGCCATTGACAACTATCAACCTACTGTTCACGATGTGCCTGCCAGATACCGGGTACTGATCCCGATGCACTGGCGAATCTCCTTGATCAGAAATGATGTGTTATCATACACCTCAGATTGTCTGGGCAATGCTAGAGCTATCAAAGCGGAGGGTGTGCTCTCTCTAGCTCACGGTGCGGAAGGAGGAGGCCAATGCAAAAGGACGTTAACGCTGACATCGAAAGGGTGTTGACCCAATACCGTACCGTTGCTATAGTAGGTGCCTCGGATAATCCCAAACGTCCCAGCCACAGGGTGGCTGAGTTACTAAAGGGCGAGGGCTACCGCATAATACCGGTAACGCCCAAAGCCGAGAAAATATTGGGCGAAACCGCTTACCCTGACTTGGCTTCCATCCCGGTGCAGGTAGAGGTTGTGGATGTCTTCCGTCGTCCTGAAGAGGTCCTGCCTATAGCAGAAGAGGCCATTGCCGTCAGAGCCAAAGTGCTATGGATGCAAGAAGGCATAATCAATGAAGAGGCTGCAACCAGGGCAAGAGAAGCCGGCCTCACAGTCATAATGGACCGTTGCATGAGAAAGGAGGTCCTGCGCCGGCTGGGCCGGGAAGACGAGATCTAAGTCAGGCAAGAACATGAAATCTACTAAACGGAGGCGAGAGGATGGCAAAGACGCCAGATAACCTCAAGGCTGCATTCGCCGGCGAGAGCCAGGCAAGCACCAGGTACCTGGCATTTGCGCGCAAGGCGGATCAGGAGGGATATCCTCAGGTGGCCAGGCTGTTCCGCGCCGCGGCAGCGGCAGAGGTAGTGCATGCCCGCAACCACCTGGAGACCATGGAAGGGGTGCATTCCACTCAGGATAACCTGAAAGAAGCCATCGCGGGCGAGAACATGGAGCATGTGAAGATGTATCCCGAGTTCATCGAGCAGGCAAACAAGGAGCAGAAGCCGAGAGCGGAGCGCACCTTCGATTGGGCGCGCAAGGTAGAGATGATCCACGAGTCGCTCTACAAATCGGCACTGGATGCCCTGCAGGCTGGTGGCAAGCCTCAGGTCAAGGAATACTTTGTCTGCCAGGTGTGTGGGTTCACCGCCGAGGGCAAAGCCCCGGACAGGTGCCCGGTCTGTGGCGCAGCCCAAACCGATTTCTTGAAAGTGGC
>SOKG01000140.1 GCA_004376205.1 Dehalococcoidia bacterium
CATGGCGCTGGCGAATTTGTGCGAACCCCCGTAGCAGTAGCACTTGTTCATCCCCCGGGTAAGAAGGAGGGGCACAAAGAAGCCTATGCCGGTCTCCCTGGGATCGAGCCACCACATGCAACTGGCATATAGTAACAGAGCACGCACGCGGTCGTTCTCAAAGGTCTCGGTGATAATGTCCAGTGGACTGCGCTCAATGAGCTCCAGCATCTCATTGCCCACCGGGGTGCGCTGCAAAGCTATGCTCATGTCCAGGGGAGACATGGGAGGTACATAGGTGGCTGGAGCGACTATCTCGTCCACGATCCTACGCCAGCTCCTCATCACCTTGCCGAAGGCGACGGCGTCCTTGAGAGAGAACTTGCTGATGGAGTCCTTGGTGTCCTCAATCATGCGTGTCAGCAGCAGGGACTTGCCGTCCTCGAACACCATGCCAGTCTGCGCGTTGGGCTTGATCCAGACAAGTGACGGACCGTCCAGATTGAAGTCCCTGATCACAGGCATGTAGTCGACCATCAGATGATAGACAACATGCGGATTGGAGGAGTAGCAGGGATAAAGGATTTCGTCTGTAGCAAGCCCGCCACCAATCTCGTAGCGAGCCTCCACCAAAGCGACCTTGAGTCCAGCCTTGGCCAGATAGGCTGCGGCCATCAGACCGTTGGGCCCGGCTCCTATGACAACGACGTCCCAATCGCTTTCATCGGGAAACTCCTCAAACATATGCCCGAGAATATCTTCCATCGCCATAGTGCCCTCCTCTATTAACGGGGTATCGCGGATATCTTGCCCTGCTGGGGTATGTACCACGGTGACGGATACCACCAATCGCCCGGCTCAGCGATGCCATCCTCGATGAGTATGTGCATCAGGTTGTAGGGGATGGCCATCAGGCACAGCGCTCCGGGATGCCCCGTCGTCTGGTGGCAGGTATAGAGTCCATCGACAGGGGCGCGGTAGCGAGCGAGCTCAGGGATGGGACGCTGGGTCCACAATTGGTCTTTGCAGTGGCGGCTGCCAGACCAAGTGCCCCCGATGAGACCGGTGTTTCGAAACTCGACTTCACGACCGGTTGCTGACCAGCAGTGAATGATGTTGTCCTCGTCCAGACCGTCCAGCGCTTGGCTGAAAGCCTGGCGCATGAAAGCGTCCATCTCATCCTTGATCTTGTCCTGCGCATCTTCTCCGTCGACGTGATAGTCTGGTGACGTGACGTTCATCTCAAAAGCGGCCGACACGTGTCCCCTGGGATGATAGCCCTGGCAATCCGTGGGATTGAACGCCTGTGATGGGGTCAGAAACCACATCGCCCGCTCCGGCGGCACAGTGAAATTCCCTTTGCGACCATCCACATCCGCCGCATTCTCATAGTAAATCTCGCGCGAGTCTGCGGGGTAGACGGTACCCATGGGAACCTTGTTGGGCCCAACCGCAACCGCTTCCATCGCCTTGAACTTGGGTTTCCACTGGAGAGGCTTCTTGGTGAGGTAAGTGGTGACGTAGAGGGTTCCGTTCTTCAAGCTGATGTCCTTTACCTTCTGTATGAAGCCCGGGTCCAGGTGCTGGGGTCCCAGCATCTTGAGGAAGGTTTGCTGGTGGTCGACAGCTGAGATCACCGCTTTGTTCGCCCAGACCTTCCTTCCGCCCAGCGCGGCGTTTTCCCTCAACCGCACTCCAACGGCTCGTCCATCGGCGACTATGATCTCATCGACAGGACATGTGGTGCGCACCACTGCACCATGGCGTACCGCGCAGCGATGGATGGCATGAAAATACCCATGCAGGCCGCCGCGGGGAAGGCTCAAGTTGCCCGTGCCGGGTAGAATGAGGAGGTGGACGCAGAGCGCAGCAGGGATAGCCACGCCCTCCCAGTGGGCGGCGGCCCCGGATGCCCAGGCTGCGAACGCCATCACTGTCTTGAAGGGGTCAGTCCCACAATGCTCGTCCATGAGGTCAAACATGGTCCACTCGCGGAGCTCGTGGGTCCAGACATCAGGCTGGCGCTGCTTGTAAACCTGCATATAGGGCGTATTCTCATCCGTCACCTCCACCTCAGGTGGGTGTGGCGGGCACCAGAATGTGGCGCGCATCAGTTCTTTGGTAAATGGAGGCTGACCAAGTACGCCGCCCAGCTTGGCCCAGCCCATCTTGTCCTCGTCACTCTGAGGCACGATTCCCTCGGTGGTGAGGGAACCAGCGGTCCCCTGCGCGATCGCATCCCCAGGCTTCCACACCATGCGGAAGCCGTACTTGTGCAGCTCCAGCTGCTCGAAGCCCGGAGCCGGTGCCGCGTACATGAGCATGGCGTGCGGATAGATGCGTACCCCGGGCATGGGCTCGACGGTCTCGCACGCCCCGCCACACTCCACCCTCTCCTCCAGCACGCAGACGCTCAGCCCGCACTTGGCCAGATATGCCGCTATCGTCATGCCATTGGGTCCCCCGCCCACAACCACAACATCATATCTTTCGTCCTTACTCATATCACATCCCCCTCTTTTGTCAGCGCGAATAGCATTCTATCGCAGCGACAGACACAAATCAAGCGACTTCAGAGTACAATAAGGCTGGAATAACGCTAGCATAAGTCCTGGAAGCGCCGAAGAGTATGGTGTTAGTCCTTTCTTTATCCTTCTACCGTTTCCTGACGACTCTTGGGGGGTAGCACCATGTGAGGTAGTGGTGGCACGGTATGGACAGCAGTGTTGCCCCTGACGTAATGAGATAGGGGAGTAGAAGATGTTCTCCGACAACGCAGATGCCGTGGAGAAACAGTCCAATAGGGAAGGAACAGGACTGGGGGTGGTAGTTGTAGACAAAGCTTATCTTATCCCCCGCCAATGGCAAAGAAGATGGAGACCTCATCACCGTCGTTCAGCGGGTTAGTCAACCCGTCGGCGTGAATCCTTTGCCCATTGACAAAGAACAAAACCTGAGGTCGCAACTCGCCCTGCTTGTCATATAGCCATCGCCGCATCTTCGGAAATTGAAGCACCAGGTTATGAATGCACTCTATGGGGCTATATCCCGTTACGTCCAATAGTTCTTGCCGATTGGCGTATTTCCTCAGTAGCGAAGGGATCCTGACCTTGACACTCATCTATCATCTCCGACACGTAGACTAGCAGTACTGCTTACACTCCTCAAATGAATTTTATAACTGCGGCAGCCTGGACGCAACCGATAAGCACAGGCGTGGCTCGGACACGGCGTCTCGCCCGGAATTATGGTGGCAGCCCTTCCTCAAAACCACGAACCGCGCTGTGAAAGAGGGGAAGGTCCCTTCGAACAGCATCAGGGGCTTCAATAAAGCTTGGCAGCGAGATCAGATAGCCCCAAGCTATTCAGCTTCTCTTTCAATGGGCGACCGTTAGCATCGAGACCCCTCGCCTTGTAGTAGTCTTTCAGCATGAGTTCTACGTTGGGCACGGAGCCCGCAGCACCGCCCTCGGTGTGAGGAGTCATGATCCGCTTCGGCATCCGGTCGTCTGCAGCCGTGACGCCCATGAGATTGTTCAGACCTCTAAGAAGCATCCAGATACGCTCGCCGCATTCCATAATCTCGTCAAGGTCGTAGTCAAAACCGGTGGTGGTCTTCAGCGCCTCGGCCAGATCGGTAATGCTTATGGACATGAGGGCGAATCGGCACAGCGTTGCTGAATCTGTCAACATTGATATGTTTTCGCATGTAACGTTCAGCTCGCCTTTGCCCTCATCCGCCTTGGGATCGTAGCCGCCGGTTATACCTACATCTGGCCACGTGGTCCAGCCTGATTCGATCATGCCTATCGCAGATGCCATGTGACAGGCGCCACGGTTGGACATCATGAAACCCAGGCCATGTCCATGGGACCCCCGAACGTCGTACAGAGCGAACTCGAGACCCTTGATCTCGACAGTGTAATCCTCAGCATTATTGCCGATCTTCTTGGCGGCGCTTCGGCTGCCCTCTGCCAGCACATCGCCGAAGCCCTGGCGCTTGGCGATCTTTTCCATCACTGCCAGAACATCATCTGGATTTCCCCATCTCAACTGGCCACCATCAAGGTCCTTGGAGGCAATAAGGCCTTTCTCAAAGCACTCCATAGCAAAGGCGATGGTAGCGCCACAGCTAATGCTGTCCATACCATACCGATTCGTCATCTCCGCAATCTTGAGAACTGCGGCCAGATCGTCAATCACGAGTAGGGATCCGAAGGCACAAACCGTTTCATATTGAGGTCCGGGCCCTTCCTCTATTGCGTAGGGCCCCTCAGCGACCTTGACTGTTCTCTTGCACGCAATGGGGCACGTCAAACATGCATGCGGCTTGGTCAGGTACTGCGCGGTTATCGCGCCTCCG
This sequence comes from Dehalococcoidia bacterium, assembly GCA_004376205.1. GTDB lineage: Bacteria > Chloroflexota > Dehalococcoidia > SZUA-161 > SZUA-161 > SOKG01. The sequence continues at coordinate 4,343 of SOKG01000140.1, forward strand.
GTCAACTTTGGAGCCAGGAAATTGCCGTCACCTACCGTATAGTTCTTAACCGGCAGGACCCCGGTCATAGCATTAACCTCCACACCCATGGCAGTGCCGGCGGCTTGAAGAGCCTGTGTGACGACGCTCTCCTTGTTCTTGTCCAGGGCGGTCTTGCGTACATTTTCGAATTCTTCGGGCATGGCCGGCGTTACTTTGCCGGTGCCACGGATCACGACAGCCTTCAGCTTCTTGGAGCCCATCACCGCTCCCCCGCCGCAGCGGCTGATAAAGCCCCACTTGCCGTTCAATATGCTGGCGAACTTCACCATGTTCTCTCCTGCTGGACCGATCTCCAGCATGTCCGCCTTCGCCCCATGCCGTTCTTTTAGGATGTCGGTAGTTTCATAGCAGTCCTTTCCCCAGATATCAGCGGCGTCTTTGATCTCAACCTTGTCATCCTCAATGGAGAGATAGACAGGTTTGCTTGAAGCACCAGATATCGCGATTCCGTCATAGCCTGCCCTCTTCAGCTCGGAAGCGAAGCTTCCTCCAGCCGAGGCCTGCCCCCAGATACCCGTCTGGGGGGATTTGAAAGCAGCCACAAGGCGTGATGATGTGGGAAAGTTCGTCCCCGCCAACGCGCCAGCCATGAGAAAAAGGACATTCTTCTCAGAGAGGGGGTCAGCGTCTGGGGGAACGCGGTCGAGAAACAGCTTGGCTGCCAGCCCGCTGCCTCCGATGAATTTTCGCAGCACGTTGTCTTCTATCTTGGTGGTTCCAACGGTGCCGGTGCTTAGATTGACATCCAGGATTTTCCCTCTGTTAGTTCCCATTCTTACCTCCCTGTGTCATAGTAACAACCGCATGGAGTAGGGCTTTGGATTCTGAAGTAGGCACTGCTGCCCTGGCGAGAATGTACCACTTTTGCAGATGGCATGCAACCCGAATCATCTGCTTGCCATGGACAAAGAGACCTACTCCAGGTACGTCTTGATGTACTTCTCCATCTCGGGTGTTGGTTTCCACCACTTAGTAACACCCAGGTCTTCAGCTACCTTGTTCGCGCCCAGATAGCCTGGGCCGCCGAGCACCATGCCTCCAGGATAGTTGGATGCACCGCACGTATAAAGGCCCTCGATGGGCGTCTTCGTTTCGGCGCACTCTTGGTTGGGGCGGAAACAGCCCAATTGTATAGGTCTGTAGTCACCGTGCTTGATCGCGCCGCGGCGCATGTTGGGGAAACGGAGCTCGATGCCCACAGGCGTCTCATGGCTGGTCATGATAATGTTATCCCGCGTCATGTTCGGGGCTGCCTTCTGCCATTTCGCCAGTATGGCCTCCTCTAGCTCGGCACCCCTCTTATCCCAGCCGCCCTCAATCTCATAGGGGGCATGCATCTGGAAAAAGGACACATAACCGCCATATGGGGAGTGGACGAGATGGGGATCGAAGTAGCTCTCGCAGGTGGCGTGCCCACCGAAGTTATCAGCTACCTTGCCTGCCACCACATTATCCCAATGGGCCAGAAGCTGGTCGATGCTCTCAACGCCGAAGATAACCATGAAGGCGTTATTGATCCAGGGGTCGTCGCAGGCATACTTCGGAGGCTCCTTGGAAGCTACGTGCAACGTATAGTAGCTCCACTTGTCTAGCTTCCACCCCTCGACCAACTCCTTCAGATCCGCCGGCAGATTCTCAGGTCCAACAAGGTCAAAGAATGTCGTCTGGGGGTCCAGTGTGGACATAACCACCTTGCTGCGCAGGGTACGACCCTCAGCGATCTCAACCCCAGCAACGCGGCCGTTCTCCATCAGGATATTGGTTACCTCCGCTGCGTCGACGATAGTTCCACCATTGCTCACGATCTCCCGTGCCAGGGCCCCGGCGAATTTGTGTGACCCTCCGTCACAGTAACACTTGTTCGCGCCCCGTTGCAGCATGAGGGCAACAAACATGCCTATGCCAGTCTCCCTGGGGTCCAAGCCCCACATGCAACTGGTATACAGCAGGAGAGCACGCACTCGGTCGTTCTCAAAGTTGCTGGTGATTATCTCCAAGGGGCTTTGCTCAACCAGCTCCAGCATCTCTTGGCCGACTTTGGTGCGCTGCATAGCTATGCTTATGTCCAGGGGAGACATGGGAGGTATGTAGGTGGCTGGCCCAATTATCTCGTCGACGATCTTCCGCCATCTCCTCATCATCTTGCCGAAGGCAACGGCGTCTTTGAAGGAGAACTTGGTGATGGAATCCTTGGTATCCTCTATCATGCGTGCCAGAAGCAGAGAAGTGCCATCCTCGAACACCATGCCTGTTTGTGCATTGGGCTTGGTCCACATGAGGGCATGGCGGTTCATGTCAAAGTCCTTGAGCACGGGCATGAAGTCAACCATCATGTGGTAGATGGCATGCATGTTCGAGTAGTAGCCTGGGAACAGGATCTCCTCTGTGGCCAGCCCACCACCAACCTCGTAGCGGCGCTCCACCACAGCCACCTTTAACCCCGCCTTTGACAGATAGGCTCCCGCTATCAGGCCGTTGGGGCCGCCTCCTATGACAATAACGTCCCAGTTGCTTTCATCGGGAAACTCATCGAATATCTTGCCAATCAATGGATCCGGCATAGCACTTATCCTCCTTCTCAGCGTGGTATCGCAGATATCTTGCCTTGTTGTGGTATGTACCACGGTGACGGGTACCACCACTTGCCGGGCTCAACGAGGCCATCCTCAATCAAGATATGCATCAGGTTGTAGGGGATGGCCATCAGCGCCAGACCTCCAGGGTGACAGGCGGTCTGGTTACAAAGGTAAAGCCCTTCGATAGGTGTGCGGTAGCGAGCCAGTTCGGGTATGGGACGGTTTTCGCCCCACTGGTCGTCGCAGTGGCGGGTACCGCACCATGTGCCGCCAATGAGACC
>SOKG01000191.1 GCA_004376205.1 Dehalococcoidia bacterium
CCCCGAGGCGGACTTGCCAGCCTACTATTCGGGAGCTGAGGTTTTTGTTTTACCCTCTCTATATGAAGGCTTTGGCTTTCCAGTGCTAGAAGCCATGGCTTGTGCTTGTCCAGTAATAACATCTAATACCTCTTCATTGCCAGAGGTGACAGGCGAGGCAGGCATTATGGTTGACCCGCACGATACCGATAGCCTGGCTCAAGCGATGAGGCAAGTTTTAACTGACAGTGAATTGAGAGATAATATGATTGAGAAGGGATTGGAGCAGTCAAAGAGATTCACCTGGGAAAAGGCAGCTGAGCAGACACTGGAGGTCTATAATAAGGTGGAGAACAGGTAGCCAGGATTATGAACAATGAGCCAGTAGATAAAGAAACAAGGCAGGAGCGCCGTGAGAAGCGCCTTAACAAGAAACGAGAACGTATGCCTCAGCATGGGCGAAGTCTGGCCAAGATATATAAGGATATTATTCTTAAGCGACTAAAACGCCATCGGGTTGACAAGTAGTAGAAGAGGCAGCCAAAAGCAGTAACTAAGTAACTACAGAGGAAAGGAGGTGATAGACACGGATATCATAAAGACAAAAGGACTGGGGATCTACGATGCTTTGGGTGTGAAGCGCGTAATTAATGCCAGCAGCTGGGTGACCACATTGGGGGGCAGCATCATGCCTTCTGAGGTGGTCCAGGCTATGGCCGGGGCAGCGGATTGCTTCGTGGACATGCGAGAACTGAACATGAAGGCAGGTGAGATCATCGCTCAGCACACGGGCGCTGAAGCCGGCCTTGTCACCTCCGGTGCTGCAGGCGCTATGGTCCTTCAAGCTGCAGCGTGCATGACTGGAAAGGACCTGGGCAAAATCAGTCGTCTTCCTGATACCGCAGGCATGAAGAACGAGATCATCATGCTGAGGGGCCATCGTATGGGGTTCGACCGGGCCTTCACCCTCGCAGGGGCGCGAATAGTTGATGTCGGGACAGTTCGCTCGAGCCCCCTGTGGACCATAAAGGCCGCTATAAGCGAGAGAACAGCTGCTATGGCCTATGTGGTCGGCTGGGGCATGAGCCGATGGCCCTCCCTCGAAGAGGTGATCGAGATTGTACATAAGCATGGCCTACCAGTGATTGTGGACGCGGCGGCCATGCTGCCTCCTGAGGAGAACCTGACTAAGTTCGTCGCTATGGGCGCGGACCTGGTTTGCTTTAGCGGCGGAAAAGGACTACGAGGCCCTCAATCCGCAGGGATACTCTGTGGGCGGAAGGAGCTGGTGGAAGCAGCGGCCTTGAACGGAAGCCCCAACATGAGCCTCGGCAGACCTATGAAGGTGTGCAAGGAGGAGGTTATCGGTGTGATCACCGCACTGGAGCTGTTCGTGCAGCGGGACCACCAGGCGGAGTGGGAAGAGTGGCGTGGCAAATCGCAGACCATTGTAGAAGCGTTGCGGGGTATCCCTGGAGTAAGCGCAACCGTGGAGAAGGGCAACCGAGAGGGTAACCTCGAGCGTGAGGGACCGCAGGCAGTGATTAGGTTCGATGCGTCCTGGAAGGGGCCTTCCATCCCGGAGATCAAGGAATCGCTGTTGAGCGGCGACCCGTCCATACATGTAGGACATGGGCTACTTGGCTACGCTAGCGAAGAGATCAACATCGCCCCCCAAACACTAAAGGACGGGGAAGAAGAGGTCATCGCTGAGCGTCTTTGCTCCCTGTTGACAGTACATTAACAGTATCTTGGCCTTAACGGTAATGTTTTGGTTCCTGCTGGCAGCTGTTGCTTTCTTAGCCAGCATAACTTTCTTCATTGGCGTAGCAATGATTCGGTATCCAAAAACCACAGAACGTAAAAAGGAAGAGTAGTAAAAGAAGTAACTACAGAGGAAAGGAGGTAAATATTTGTGGGGAAAATGGACGATTACTTTGCTAAGCATAGCACCTGCAATGCATTGACCCACCTTTCTATGGGATTGGGCATCGCTTGGCTTGTGTCTCTAGCCTGGCATTGTTCAACAGTTGCT
>SOKG01000222.1 GCA_004376205.1 Dehalococcoidia bacterium
CAGGACAACCTTTGTACCCCCAACATCGCCCATGCCCAACCGACTCCGCGCCCTGCGAAGGTTGAGGGAAATGCCTTGCTTGCGGGCAAAATGGTCAAGGCAGCGAAACCCTACATTGTGCCTGTTATTGACATAAAGTCTGCCGGGGTTGCCCAAACCTACGATCAATTTCATAGCCTACTTCTCACCCTCTCTCAATAGCCTCAGAAACTCCTCCTCATTCAGGACCCTGATCCCCAACTCCCGAGCGCGGTCGAGCTTGGAACCAGGATCAGCGCCCACAACCAAGAAAGTTGTCTTCTTGGTCACAGAACTGCCCGTGGAGCCACCAAGTCCCTTTATCCTCGCCTCAGCCTCGCTTCGGGGGAAGGCCTCCAGCTTGCCAGTGACGACGAACTCCTCCCCAGAAAGAGGCAGTTCCGTCGGCTCGGCTACCTCCGCCTCCAGCCTCACGCCAGCCCTTCTCAGCTTGTCGATGACCTTTCTATTAGATGCCTGCTTGAAAAAAGCAACAATGCTCTCGGCAATCTTGGGCCCTATGGTGGGCACAGCCGTTAACTCCTCTTCGGTTGCGCGAGACAGCCTGTCCATGCTGCCGAAGTGTTTAGCCAGAATCTCGGCAGTCTCCGCTCCCACGTGGCGAATGCCCAGCGCAAAGATAACCCGCGAAAGTGACCTATCCTTGCTTTCCTCAATGGCGGCAAGCAAATTGGAAACGCTCTTCTCCGCCATCCTCTCCATCCCGATGAGCTTATCCTTCTGCAGCGAATACAGGTCGCCAACGTCTTTTATCAAGTCTGCTTCAAGCAGGGCATTCGCTTGCTTCTCTCCTATACCCTCAATATCCATCGCCCCACGGGAAACAAAGTGCTTGACAAGCTCATGTACTTGAGCAGGGCAGGATACACTGGTACAGCGAGCCATGGCCTCACCCTCGGGTCTCACAACATCAGCGCCGCAAACTGGGCAACGCGGGGGCATGACGAAAAACTTCTCCTTGCCAGTGCGCAGGCTGGCCACAGGTGCCACTACCTCAGGTATGACCTCACCCGCTCTTTGCACAATGACCATGTCCCCGATACGGATATCTTTGCGCCTGATATCGTCCTCGTTATGCAGCGCTGCTCTCTTCAGAGTCACCCCGCCTACCTGGACTGGCTCCAGGATTGCATAGGGATTGAGCGTGCCAGTGCGTCCCACACTGACTCCGATGTCGAGCAGGCGGGTAGTCGCCTGAGTAGCTGGGAATTTATAGGCTGTGGCCCAGCGGGGTTCACGTCCCACGACCCCCAATCGCTCTTGAAGCTCGAAACGATTGACCTTGACCACGACACCATCTGCTTCAAACGGGAGATGCTCCCGTTCCTCAACCCAGCGCTGGTAATAATCTTCCACCTCACCGAGGTCGCTGAATAAAGAGTTGCTGGGATTCACCTTAAAGCCCAATGACTTCAGATACTCCAAAGTCTCCCAATGGGTAGGAGGCCGTTCGCCCTCAACCCGGCCCAATCCATAGATATAGATGTCCAGTGGACGCATTGCAGTGATCCGAGAGTCAAGTTGACGCACTGAGCCAGCAGCGGCATTCCTGGGGTTGGCAAACAAGGGCTGACCTGCCTTAGCCCTTTCTTCGTTCAGCCTTTTGAATCCCTCCTTTGAGAGGTAGACCTCCCCCCTCACCTCAAACATCCTCGGTGCGCTCTTGGGAACAGCCAGAGGTATGCTCCTGATAGTCCTCAGGTTCTGAGTAATGTCCTCGCCGCGGAATCCATCGCCACGGGTAGCCCCGGTGACAAGCCTTCCCCCCTCGTAGGTCAACGCCACAGCAAGCCCATCCATTTTTAGCTCCGCAACAAGGTCAAAGTGCTCGTCTCCCAGGAGACCCGATATCCGCTTGTGCCAAGCAAGTAGCTCCTCGCTGGAGAAGGCATTGCCTAGACTGAGCATCGGCTCCCCGTGCTCTACAACGCCGAAGGTCTCCACCGGCGCTGCTCCCACTCGCTGCGTGGGCGACTCCGGGGTAATTAAGTGAGGGTGCTTCTCCTCAAGCTGTCCCAGCTCCCTCATCAGCTTGTCATATTCGTCATCGCTTATCTCGGGGGTGTCGAGGACGTAGTAGCGATAGTTGTGATGGTTTATCAGCTCACGAAGCTCCTCGATCCTCCCCCTTACTGCATCCCTATCCACAGATCTCACCCCCACAAATGCCTTATTTGCAGACCCGGGCAAGAGTACAACCCTTGTACTCTGCAGTATACCACAGTCTCAAGTAGCGACAAAGGTGCGAGTGAGAAATCTTTGACAAAAGCATGATTTTGTGCTATTTAAAGAAGGTAAAAGGATTCATGGCAAAATATATCTTTGTCACCGGCGGCGTAGTTAGCTCAGTGGGAAAGGGGATAGTCGCCGCCTCCATCGGTAGGTTACTCAAGAGCTACCAGATAAGTGTCACAGCACAGAAGATAGACCCTTACCTCAACGTCGACCCTGGCACAATGTCCCCATATCAACACGGGGAAGTGTTTGTTACCGAAGACGGTGCTGAAACCGACCTCGATCTCGGGCACTACGAGCGATTCATTGACACCAACCTCACCACTGCCTCCAGCGTCACCGCTGGGCAGATATATAGCGCAGTCATTGCCAAAGAGAGGCGGGGCGATTTCCTAGGCGGCACCATTCAGGTAGTACCCCACGTTACCACTGAGATAAAAAAACGCATCCAAGACATAGCTGAGACGAGCGGGGCTGAGGTAGTGATTGTAGAGGTGGGTGGCACAGTGGGTGACATCGAGGGACAGCCTTTTCTGGAGGCCGCCCGCCAGATGAGAAACGACGTGGGACGAGATAACGTTCTCTATATCCATGTCACCCTTCTTCCCTTCATTTCACCTACCGGGGAGCTCAAGACCAAGCCTACTCAACATAGCGTCAAGGAACTGCGCAGCATCGGCATTCATCCCGATGTCATTGTCTGCCGCAGCGATCATGACGTTGCTGATGAGCACAAGGACAAAATTGCCTTGTTCTGCGATGTGGAGAAGCGCGCTGTTGTCCCCCTACCCACCATGCCCTCCATTTATGAGGTGCCCCTCATACTTAATGAAGCCGGACTAGGAGAAATCATTATCGACCGGCTCAAGTTGACAGCAGCAGCACAGGACCTAAGTGAGTGGCATGACCTGGTGGAAAGAATGAAGAAGCCCAAGGAAGTGCTATCTATCGCCCTCGTGGGCAAATATGTGAAGTTACAGGATGCCTACCTTTCAGTGAGAGAAGCATTGACCCACGCTGCCCTCCACCACGACCGCGATGTACAAATTGTGTGGATCGAGTCCGAGGACCTGGAACAGGATGAGGGTAAAGCCCTATTGCGCACGGTAAATGGGATTGTAGTGCCCGGTGGCTTTGGCTATCGCGGCATTGAAGGGAAGGTGAAAGCAGCCCAATATGCCCGGGAGTATGGAGTGCCCTATCTCGGCTTATGCCTTGGTATGCACATCATGGTCATCGAATGTGCACGCCAGATACTGAAGTCGAGCAAACCTAACTCCAGGGAATTCGACGAAGATACGCCCTACCCCGTAATCGACCTTCTCCCCGAGCAGCGGGGAGTCAATGACAAGGGAGGGACTATGCGTCTGGGTGTCTACCCTTGCCAGCTGGTGCCAGGCACCCACGCCGCTGCTGCCTATAACACCTCCCTGGTCCATGAACGCCACCGCCATCGCTTTGAGTTCAATAACGAGTTCAGGGAGGTTTTGACCAAGGGAGGACTCATCGCAAGCGGGCTTTCACCCGATGGTAGACTGGTAGAGATAAGCGAGCTCGCTGATCACCCTTGGATGATGGGTACGCAGTTTCACCCCGAATTCACTTCTCGCCCCAATCGGCCCCACCCCCTCTTTCGTGACTTCGTTGGGGTGGCCAAGGAAACACTAAGAGTGGGCGATCAGCGTCCTTTGCCCTTGCCGAATGTCAACAACTAACTATCTGGGCTTCTATAGACAAAATCATCGACATGTGATATATTGTGGGAAACCGAATGCGTATCTTCCTGGATACTGCCAACGTCGATGAGATCCGCCAAGCTGCCAAATTGGGTGTGATCAGTGGAGTCACCACCAACCCTTCTCTGGTAGCCAAGGAAAAACGGGAAGATATGAAGGCGGTTATTCAGGAAATCTCCTCCATAGTTGATGGTCCCATCAGTGCTGAGGTTCTCAGTCTAGAACCAGAGGCTATGATTCAGGAGGCAAGAGAGGTTTCCTCCTGGTCTCCGAATGTGGTAGTCAAGATCCCGATTTCTGCAAGCGGGTTGGAGGCTATATCTGTACTCTCTAAAGAGAGGGTAAAGACCAACTTAACTCTCTGCTTTTCCCTTAATCAGGCGTTGCTGGGCGCAATCGCTGGAGCAACTTATATCAGCCCGTTTGTGGGTAGGCTTGACGATATCGGCCATGATGGGATGCAGCTTGTTTCCGAGATCGTGGAGGTGTTCGATCGCTATAAACTGCCGAGCCAGGTAATCGCTGCCAGCATCCGCCATCCACTGCATGTCAGCGTTGCTGCCCAAGCGGGTGCACACATTGCAACAGTGCCTTATACTGTGCTTATGCAGATGATCAAGCATCCGCTGACCGATATCGGGATATCCCGCTTTGCTGAGGACTGGCGAAGTATCCAGAAGTAGTAAGGCCGCGATCCGCGAATCATAACCGCATGTGAAGCCCTCCTTAAGTATAACTGTGCAATCTAATCACGGAGTAAAGCTATGAACATCACCGAACTTGAGACCAAAACCAGAGAGGAACTCCTGGCCCATGCTAAGGAGCTCGGAGTTTCTGGCGTTAGCGCTCTGAAGAAAGAGGAGCTTGTTCTGCGTTTGCTTCAGGCGAACGCTGAGCAACAAGGCTACAGCTTCAGAGGCGGCATCCTGGAGATCATAGGTGAGGGCTTCGGGTTTTTGCGCCAAACCAGCCTTCGCCCTGATTCCAACGATATCTATGTCTCACAGTCCCAGATCCGCCGCTTCTCCTTACGCACCGGAGACGTGGTCAGCGGGCAAGTGAGATTGCCCAAGGACGGCGAGAAGTATCACAGCCTGCTTCGCGTAGAGACAGTCAACTATCTCGACCCAGAGGCATCTAAGGATCGGGCCTTCTTCGATCGGCAAACGCCGATTTTTCCCGATAAGATGATCAACCTGGAGACTACCCCCAAGAATATGTCAGCCCGATTGATGAATCTTATATCTCCCATCGGCCGTGGCCAGCGAGGATTGATTGTCTCACCACCCAAGGCAGGAAAAACCATACTACTGAAGCATATCGCCAACGGCATCACCACCAACTACGACGATATCCACCTCATGGTCTGTCTTATTGGAGAGCGCCCGGAAGAAGTGACCGACTGGAAGAAGTCAATTGAGGCTGAGGTGATTGCCTCTACTTTCGACGAGCCAGTGGAAGAACACACCAGGGTGGCCGAGGTGGCGCTGGAACGTGCTAAAAGGCTGGTGGAATTGGGAGCCGACGTGGTAATCCTGCTCGACAGCATCACCAGGCTCACACGCGCCTACAATCTGGAGATGCCCTCCAGCGGACGCACCCTCTCTGGAGGTGTTGACCCTGCTGCCCTGTATCCGCCAAAGAGGTTCTTCGGCTCAGCCAGAAATATAGAGGAAGGTGGAAGCCTGACGGTGATCGCCACTTGCCTAATCGACACCGGAAGCAGGATGGACGAGGTGATCTACGAGGAGTTCAAGGGTACCGGCAACATGGAGCTTCATCTTGATCGCAAACTCGCCGAGCGCAGGATTTTCCCTGCCATAGATATCCAGCGCAGCGGCACCAGACGCGAGGAATTACTCCTCGACGAGGAAACCCTGAGGCAAATATGGGTGCTGCGGAGGATGGCTACTTTGCTAAACGCCAACTCGGTGAATCCCACTGAGGCTTCGGAGAAGATGCTGGAGAGACTGGCCAAGACCTCATCAAATGCCGAGTTCCTCGCTACCCTTACTAAGGATTTCTAATCCGCCCCTGGCAAGTTCACTTCAGTTGTTGTTCCTTACTTACCTCGCTGCTATAATTGGAAACGAGTCTCCATGAAATATCACCGCATTCTGGCCAAATTGGGCACCAATCTGCTCACCGGGGGAAGCGATCGCCTCAATCTCGAGATAATGTCTTCCCTGGTGGGGCAAATAGCCAGGCTACATAGGCAGGGCCTGGAGGTGATCATTGTCTCCTCAGGAGCGATCGCTGCTGGCAGGCAACGCCTGGGACTTATTAAGGAGCGCAAGGACATACCCTTCAAGCAGGTGCTGGCAGCAGTGGGGCAAAGCCGCCTTATGGACGCCTATGACCAGCTATTCGGCTGGCACGAGATCACCATAGCTCAGACCTTGCTCACCCGAACCGATCTATCCGACCGCCTCAGCTACCTCAACGCACGTAACACTTTGCTGGCACTTCTAGAACTCGGCGTCATACCTATCGTCAACGAGAACGACGTAGTTGCTATCGACGAGATCCAAGAAGCTAAATTCGGCGACAATGATGCTCTATCTGCCATGGTGGCCAGTCTGGCCGACGCCGACCTTTTGATGATACTTACTGATACCGCCGGCCTTTACAACGCGGACCCAAATCGCGACCCCAACGCCAGTCTCATCGAAAGGGTTGATAGAATCGATGCACCCATCGAAAGCCTGGCCAGCGCAAGCTGTAGCGAGCGGGGAACCGGTGGCATGGCTACCAAGATCGAGGCGGCGAAGCTGGCTACCGCCTCAGGAGTAGCAGTAGTCATCGCCGATGGCCGAGAAGCTGAGGTCATAATCAGATTAGCTCAAGGCGAAGCTGTCGGCACCTATTTTCAGCCGACTACATCCAAACTCGAAAGTCGCAAGCGTTGGCTACTGAGCCGCATTTCCAAAGGAGAGCTCTTCATCGACCGCGGCGCGGCAACAGCGCTGCGAGAGCAAAACAAGAGCCTGCTTCCCGCAGGAATCACCCAAGCTAGTGGCAAATTCCAGCGAGGGGACATAGTGACCATCTTAGAGGATGAAAAGCAAGGGAAGATTGCCTGCGGCATCTCGAATTACAGCTCAGATGACATCGCCATTATCAAGGGGGCTCATTCCGACAGAATTATGGAGCTTTTGGGCCACGAGTACGGCACTGAAATCGTGCACCGCAATAACCTGGTTATGCTTT
>SOKG01000230.1 GCA_004376205.1 Dehalococcoidia bacterium
CTGGGTTTGGGCAGGGCACTATACTATAGAGCGATATCTGTATACGCTGCACAGAATAACTGGACTTGGCTTGCTGCTCTATGTCACTCTGCACTTGGTCATGAACGGCTTTCGCCTGGGGGGCGCTGAAAGCTGGACAGACCTCATGGAGCTCTTTGGTAACCCCGGATTCAAAGTGGGTGAATATCTTGTGATGGTGGCCTTTATTTTCCATGCTCTAAACGGCGGCAGGCTGATATTGCAGCACCTTGGCTATACGCTCGGAAGTCCCAAGCCCCCAGTATATCCGTACGTTGACTCCATGCGCCGCCGCCGCCCTATTGTCTGGGTGATGGGAGTTGTGATAGTGGGGCTGGCACTGTACGTTCTAGTCGAGTTTGTGGCATAGGAGACCGATATGAAGGAGACTCACCTCAAGATTCTGCAGTATGTTTCCGGCATAGGGCTCTTTTTCTTCGTAGGCACACATCTATTGGTCTCGCATCTGAGCAGCGGGGAGCCCACAACCTGGGAATCGGTTGCCGGGAGAGCAGCCAGCTCCGGTTGGCTCGCATTTTATATCCTCCTCTTGATCTTTGGCATCTACCACGGTCTCCATGGATTAAGGACAATTATTCTCGAGTTCTCCATACCCAACCCTGCAGTCAAGGTCTTGAACCGGGCGTTGGTGATTGTCGGAATAGCGGTTTTTGGATATGCTGTCTACATTCCCATAAATGCCTTTATAATATGATGAGGGTAGCGTTGCCACTCCTGTGGCAACGAATTCTGCGTCGTGACAGGAGTCACGACGCTACACAGGATGAGGTTTTTGGACAACTCCGGATGCTAAGGAGCAAAGTATGCAAGAGTTGAACTTCAAAGTCCAGAGGTACCTCCCTGGCAAGGAAAAGAAACCCTCTATCCAGGAGTTTACCGTTCCGTTCCGGCAAGGAATGACAGTGCTGGACGGCCTTATCCACATAAAAGAGGGTATAGATAACACACTCTCGTTTCGCAGTTCATGCCGCATGGGAATCTGTGGTTCCTGTGGTATGCTCATCAACAATTTCCCGATGCTCGCCTGCCATACCCCGGTTGAGGAACTGGAAACGGACAGGGTAGAAGTAAGGTCCCTGCCCAACTTTCCTATCATCAGGGATCTGGTGGTTAGTCTCGATGCACTCTTTGAGAAGCACAGGTCGATAAAGCCCTATGTGATAAGCTCGGATATGAAAGAGGCCGAGGAACCAATAGCTGAGTTCTTGCAGTCTCGCGACGAATTGGAATCTTATGTACAATTCGCATACTGTGTGAAATGCGGGCTGTGCATGGCGGCCTGCCCCACTGTGGCCACGGACGCTCTCTTCCTGGGTCCCCAGCCACTGGGTCAAGCCTACCGATATTGTGCCGACCGCAGGGATACAGGGGCTAAGGAAAGGTTTCGCGAGGCCGACTCACCTCACGGGGTCTGGCTTTGCCATCTCGCTGGTGCATGCTCAGAGGCTTGCCCCAAAGGAGTTGACCCTGCACTGGCTCTACAACTACTTAAGAGGGCGATGGTCTTCGATAGCCTGCGGTTGCGGAGGAAAAGAGCGCCTGCCTCCGTGGCTCAGCCGGCAGCAGAGAGCAAGCCGAAGATAGATGTGCCCGAGTTCACTGTAAAATAGAGGACCTGTGGGCTGAAGTCTTGTCGAGTTGGAGGACGTAATGCAGAAGATCATCTCGCCGATAAGCGCTGATGTGAGAGAGAACCTCAGGGCTGGAGATCAAGTCCTGATCAGCGGCGTCGTATACGTGGGCCGGGATACAGCGCACAGGCGCTTGGTTGAAGCTCTCGACAGGGGAGATAAGCCGCCATTCGACCTGCAGGGACAGACGATTTACTATATGGGCCCCTCGCCAACCAAACCGGGACATGTGATCGGCTCCGCCGGGCCGACGACCAGCGGTCGAATGGATGCCTACACACCCCGCTTGCTTGCTGCCGGGCTCAAGGCGATGATCGGCAAGGGCTCACGTTCCGAGGCAGTGAAGGAAGCGATGAAGGAATACAAGGCAGTGTATTTCGCTGCCGTTGGTGGGGCAGCGGCGCTCATTGCCAAAAGCATCACCAAAGCAGAGACTATAGCCTACAAAGAACTTGGCCCCGAGGCTATCCTGCGGCTCGAGGTAAAGGACTTTCCCGCTGTGGTGATAAACGATATCTATGGCCGGGATTTGTACCAGGAAGGCAAAGCAAAATACCGGATTCAGGCGGAGGCAGCAAGCCAGTGAGCTTGGCCAGAGAGGCAGAAGCAAAAGTCGATCTGGAGTGGGATGACAGCGACGTCGTTCCTTCGAAAGTTACCCCTGACCTGACATTCCTGTTCGATAGAATGATTGAGGCTACCATAGAGAAGATAGACCCTACAAAAGGGGAGGAGGTGCTGGATATAGGGTGTGGCCGGGCTGTCGATACCATAAAGCTGGCACAGAAGGGTGGAAGGCCCGTCGGAATCGAGCCATCAAGGATAATGCTCGGACATAGCAAGAGGTGTGTCGCTGAGAGTGGCACTGGCGTGGCCTTGGTTCAGGGGATAGGCGAGAATCTGCCTTTCAAAGCAAATTCGTTCGACTGGGTTATGTGTAAGGGTTCCCTGGATCATTTCCCCGACCCCTACAAAACCATGGAGGAGATATCCCGCGTCCTTAGACCTGAGGGCAAGGCAGTTATCTCCATCGCCAACTTTGAGAGCCTGGGGCATCGACTCGGGAGAAACACGCATCGTTTGACGAAATTTCTTCCCAGGAGAGACCCAGGCAAGAGACAGGCATGGGAGATACCACCTGATCACACCTATAGGTTTGACTATGCTCTCATCAGGCATGTTGTGAGTTCTCACCTGGACATCGAAGAAGCTTCGGGAATCTCTCTCCTTTGGGGTGCCCCTTTGTGGGACAGGATTCTCTCCATCTTGCCCAGGAGTATTTCGTTCTTCACTATGAGGACCCTTGACAAGCTAGCTCGCCGCTTCCCCAGCATCAGCGATGTTGTATTAGTCAGGTGCTGCCGAAAGCCTCTCCAATCCTAGAGAAGAGAGTATGAAAACACTGCTAATAAACCCACCCTACCCATTCCTGGAATTCCCAATCATGCCGATGGGGCTGCTCTATCTCGCTGCGGTATTGGAACGGAATGGGTACGAAGTACAAGTTCTCGATCTTCTGGTATCCAGATATACGAAGGACAAGGTAAAACGTAGACTCGAAGAGTATCAGCCAGATGTCGTTGGCGTAACGGCGGTGACGATGAATTACCCCACTGCGTCAGGTATTCTCAAATACTGTAAGTCTGTAGACCCAGATGCCATCACCCTCATAGGGGGTCCTCACGTCACCTTCGCTCCTGTGGACACGCTCAACGAGGCTCCCTGGATAGATATCGTGGTTATGGGAGAGGGTGAGCAAACCATGCTGGATATCGTGAGCGGCAAGAAGCTTGAGTACATAGATGGTATAGCCTTCAGATCGGATGGAGCAAGATTGACCACCGACCGCAGTTTAATCGAAAATTTGGACGAACTCCCTCTGCCAGCGAGGCATCTTTTCCCTCTGTCGCGATACCGTGCCCTCGCTTCCCACGGCAGCGTTATCACCGGCAGGGGCTGTCCCTTCAACTGCATATTCTGCGTGGGCTCCAAGATGGGAGGCAGAAGAATGAGATACCGGGACCCAAAGCTGGTCGTTGACGACATAGAGCAGTGTTTGGCCTATGGGTTCGAGGAAGTGAACCTGGAGGACGATCTGTTCACTATCAACCACAGGCATCTTCATGCCATCTGCGACGAGATTATCGCCCGAGATCTGAGATTCAACTGGAGCGTTTTTGCCAGAGTCGACACTGTGAATCCAGAGGTGCTCCAGAAGATGCAGAAGGCAGGATGCAATTGGCTTAGCTACGGGATTGAAAGCGGAAATCAGCAGATTCTAGACACGGTCAAAAAGAAGATCACCTTGGAAAAGATCAGAGAAGGTGTGAAAATGGCGAAGGATGCTGGGATCAACGTCCTGGCATCTTTTATTCTCGGGCTACCCGGAGAGACCAAGGAAACATTGCTTCAAACCATGCAGTTCGCTCAGGAGCTCGACATCTATTATGGATTCCATGTCCTGGCCCCTTTCCCGGGAACCGAGGTGCGGGAGAAGGCGGAAGAATATGGAATTGAGATACTAACAAATGATTGGGCGAAGTATGATGCCAATAGGCCTGTTACCCAGACGGATGGCACCAGGCCAGAGGACATTACGGTGGCTCTCCATAAATACTACAGGGGATTAAGGCTCACCACAGATAAGCCTGAAGAAGGCGAGTTAGACCAGGCGGAGCCGGCGAGAGCAGGAAGGCATGGCCCGTTGGCATGGGTTCTGCTCCAGGGCGATGTAATTGAAAACGTGGGAAGGATTGAGCACAAAGGGGATCCGGTAGAGGCCCTGGTAGATAGGATAGCCAAGATTATACCCTATTCGCATAAACAGATCAGCGATAACATAAAGGGCTGGGTTGAGCGGGGGCTTCTGAAGTACGACCTTGATGGTGGGGAGTTAGCCTGGAGGTGGAGCTAACTTAGCCGGGTACCTGCTGCTTAGGTTCCTTCCGGAGATAAACAACAACACTCTTGGCGAAGAGATGATCAAGCAGACCCTCCAGGCGTCGGAAAAAGCGGGACCTGCTGTCTATCTCCCAGGCGAGGAACTTGTGATAAAGAGAGGGAATTAGAGCTTTCTCATTTCTTACTCCGAAGAGGCAGCGCAACAGCCAATACGGAGAATGGAAGGCATGCTTGTGTCGAACGGCATAGACAGTTAGGTTGTTGTGACGCAGCAAGTCAATGAGTTTACGCTGACGGTATATTCTTATGTGTCCTCCCGGATTGGTGTGATAGGCCTCTGACAGCTTCCAGTAGATGGTTTCTGGGAGATAAGCAGGTACACTAACAGCTAACTCGCCACCGTCTTTCAATACTCTAAACAACTCACGAACCCCTTGCTCATCATCGAGCACATGTTCCAGCACCTCTGCACAGATGATCTTATCAAAGGTGCCATCCCTAAAGGGCAATCTCATGGCATTTCCCTGGAGTACAGCCCACTCCCCTTTGGCCACATTCTCGTTGTCCATTAGGTTAAGCATGTACTTGGCCCTCTGCAGTGACTCAAGGTCATAGTCCATAGCGTATACCGAACAATGATCCAGCTTGCAAACATACCAACTGTGCCTCCCGGGCCCACACCCCACATCCAATACGCGCTCACCACCGCTTATTGGTAGGAGACTGAAATCTACAGTGAGCAACTATAAGACCTCCTCATAGACCTCCAGGGTCTTTTTGGCCGCGATTTCCCAGCTAAAGGACTCCTCGATCCTTTTTCTGCCCGCTTCCCCCATCCTTTGTCTCAGCGGCTCATCTGCAAGAAGGCGCCTTATCGCTGCTGCCAGTGCAGCAGGGTCTGCTGGCGGTACCAGTATTCCAGCCCCGTCATTTCCCACTATCTCAGGCAGTGCTCCTGCCCTGGTGGCTACTACTGGCGTGCCACACGACATTGCTTCCGCGCAGGGTAGACCAAAGCCCTCGTAGACTGAAGCGGTAACCGCTACCTGCGACACGGAGTAGCGCCTGACCAACTCATCTAGGCTTAGCCGCCCGGTAAAAGTAACTACATCCTCGAGTCCATTTTCCTGTACCAGCTTCGGAGCGTACTTGGTGTAATCTCCTTGCCGATCAACGATACTCAGTCTCACATCCACATCGCCCCTCAATAGCTGCATCGCTTGCAGCAAAAAGGTAACTCCCTTCTTCCTGTCCTCGGTATTGCCTACCATGACGATGCTATCGGGCTCCTTCTCAACGCGGTTGAGCCTCTTGAAAACACCGGTATCGATGCCGTTAGGAACCACCCTCACTTTATCTTCAGGAAGTCTGAATATCCGTGTCGTATCCGCTGCAGAGACTTCCGAGACAGTTATGATCCTGTCCATCCTTTTGGCCACCAAATGCTGCATCACAAGGAAGGAATAGAACTTCGTGCGTTTAAACTTGCTCAAGAACCTCTTTGCCTGGGCCAGGTCAGCTTTCATATCGATGAAGATAGGATGATGTATGGTAGCAACAATCGGCACTCCCAGTCCCTTGGCCAGGAGTATGCCATAGCCGAGAGTCTGGTTATCGTGAATTACATCAAATCTCTCTCTGGAGACAAGATGGCGCAGTCTCATGTATGCTCTCATACTGAAGGTGCATATCTCGGGGAACATCCCAAGACGTGTTGCCACAACCTCGTAGAAATTAAGCGGCCTTAATAGCTGAAGTGGATTTCCCAACGAAGATAAGCCATTTGTCTCGTATAGATTGAGACCTTCGATCTTGTGTAGCTTTACTCCGTCTGGAACCGAGGGGTAGGGAGGCCCTGCCATCACGTCAACTTGGTGGCCTAGCCTACTAAGCGCTTTGGCCAAGTAGTAAACGTAAACCCCCTGCCCGCCGCAGTACATGTTACCCCTGTAAGTTAGAAGGCATATCCTCATTATTTACCTGTCCTCTAATCGGTCAAGACTCCATTACTTTGGACAGAGTGCCCCTTTTGAAATCCTTTGACATTTCGAGGTATTTGGGAGTAGAATAGCTTTGATTTTGCGGGAGTAGCTCAGTGGTAGAGCCCCTGCCTTCCAAGCAGGTTGTCGCGGGTTCGAGTCCCGTCTCCCGCTCCACTAGTAGGGAAATCGCCCTCCTGCAACCAGCCCCTGGCTCTCGAAAACTCATAGCGCACGACCACTCGCCAACAGTCTGATTGTAGTCCAACCAATTCTAAGAAATCAATCCTATCCTACTAGCTACCAGCTCTCTCTGAAAGTCGGTACTTCCAAACGCAGTGTCCGCAGCTTTCGCTCTCCTGTAGTAGAGCGGGATATCGTGTTCCCTGCTTGTGCCAATGCCACCGTGCAACGATACCGCTCTCTCAGTGACCCATTTGTAAGTCTCGTTTACATATGCCTTGGCCATGGCTGCTTCCATGGCGCAGGCAATCCCCTCAGATTCCATCCATGCTACTTGATAAACCAAGTACTTGCTGGTCTGCGTGTGAATCCACATGTCTGCCATAATATGCTGAAGCGCCTGAAACGCCCCGATAGGCCTATCATATTGTACTCTCTCTTTGCAATATGCTACAGTCATGTCAAACGCTGCTTGCATACCACCAATGGACTCAGCGCACTTGGCAATGGCTCCTTTCTGCATAACCCTCTGGGCGATTGGCCACCCCTTATCCAGCTCTCCCAGCATATTTTTCTTGGGGACAGCGACATCCTCAAAACGCACTTCGCACAGCTTATCCATAGCTATGGTAGGTATGACTTCACAATGTAAGCCGGGGGCCTTGGCACCCACAATGAAGAGCGTGATCCCATCTTCAGGTGAGGATGCATCCTTGGTCCTCGCGACGCAAATCAGATAGTCAGCAACGTTGGCCATCCCCACAAAGACTTTGGTGCCTTTGATCACATAATTGTCACCCTGGGCCGTGGCCTTAACAGCGATTCCAGAGGCATCATATAGTCCACTGGGCTCAAGGATGGCCATTGTGAAAATTGACTCTCCATTTGCTATCTTAGGCAGGAACCCTCTCTTCTGTTCCTCGCTTCCGGCCTCGAGAATCGGAATTGCGCCTTCAACCACGGTGGCAACGAAAGGACTGGGGAGGATGTTCTTCCCCATCTGTTCCAGAAGGATAGTCAGGTCCTGAAAAGTCATCCCCATTCCATCGTATTCCTCTGGAATGGCTAATCCCATCCATCCCAGTCCAGCCATCTTTTGCCAGATCTCAGGTGAGTATCCTTTGTTATCGTCCTCGAGTTCCCTCACCTTAGTCTTAGAGCATTCCGCAGCGAGGAAATCGCTCGCCGATTTCCTCAGCATTTCCTGCTCTTCGGTGAAAGTTATATCCATAGCACTGCTCCTTCTTGTCGAAATCCGATCATTTCATTCTGGGCAAACCCAGACCATACCAGGCAATGATATTCCTCTGAATCTCATTAGTGCCCATAGAGATGTTTAGTATGAATGATTGCTGATACCACTTCTCGTAAAAACCCTCAAACGATGCCCATTTAGAATGCTTCACTTGACCATATGGGCCCAATATGTCAGTTCCGAATTGAGCCATCCTTGCTTGCAATTCCCCAGAGAACACCTTTACTGCCGAGGCATCGAATGCGGCCATCTCTTTCCTGCTCTGAGCATCGGCAATTCTATAGGCGAGGGCATGAGCTGCCCAGAGCTCACAGGCTATTTGTGCAAGCCTATTACGGATAAGCGGATTCCTTGCCAGAGGTTCGCCCTTCACCTTCGTTTCGTTACAATAGTTCACCATATCTTCTAACTGCCGGTGCATTGCCATAATGGCCCCAAGATTGGACCTTTCGAAGCTCGCCAGAGTCTGAGTAACTCCCCAGCCCTGGTTCTCTTCACCCACAATATTCTTCACAGGAACGCGCACATCGTCAAGAAAGACTTCGTTATACAGATGTCCACTATCCATATATAGAAGGGGGTTTACAGTAACCCCGGGGGTTTTCATGTCGAATAATATGAAGGTAATGCCTTTTTGCTTGCGGTCGGCGTGAGGATCGGTTCTCACTAGCGCAAATGCCCAGTGTGCACGATGTGCCCCTGTGCTCCAGATCTTTTGACCATTTATCACATATTCATCGCCTTGCCTCACGGCGGAAGTAGACAGGGCCGCCAGGTCCGAACCTGCATTGGGCTCGGTCCACAGCTCACACCACATCCTTTCCCCTGAAGCAATTGAAGGCAGAAATTCCTTCTTAATTTCCTCGCTCGCTGCTGCGAAGAGCGTAGGGGCAAGCATGAGTACACCAAAGATATCCACTCCGGGAACATCATGATACCCCGTAGCTTCAGCCAAGAAGACCTTATCCATGATTGTCCCTCGCCCTCCGTACTCACTGGGCCACTCGAGCGAGAGCCATCCCCTTTTGGCGAATTCCTTAGCGCACCGAAGATGGTACTCCCAACCTTCATCGGTGTCATATACGCCTTCCAGCCCGGTGAAGCCTTCCGGTCTTTCCTTTGCCAGCTTCTCGCAAACGTCGAAGACCTCTTTTCGCAGCTTCACTTGTTCGTCTGTAAGCTTGAAATCCATTTTCGACCTCCTTAGGGCAGCCTAAACCAATCCTCAGAACTCGGCGTCGAATGACTCAGGCCTCTAGATATTATGTAAGCGCCCTATCTTGGCAGACGCTTAACAATCAATTCCCTTTGTATCTCAGACGTCCCTTCAAGCAACTCATACATCTTGGCATCTCTAAAGAGTCGCTCGATTTTATATTCCTTGCTGATCCCGTAAGCACCATGTACCTGCATGCCCCATCTGCAGACGTCTACGGCGGTTGAAGTCACAAATAGCTTGGTTATGGCCATATCCTTTATGGTATCAATCCCTTGGTCTTTGAGGAAAGCAGCCCGATAGGTCAACCACCGCGAGGCCTCGAGCCGAGAGGCCATCTCAGCCAGCAGCCAGTGAATAGCCTGCAGATTGAAGATTGGCTCATCGAAGTGCATTCTGGTCATCGCGTACTTGATAGCCTCTTCCAGAGATGCCTGCATAAGTCCCACGCACTGGGCGCTGAGACAAAGCTTACCTATGGTCATTGCGTCCTTCAGCGCGTCAAACTTCCCGCCCTTGCCTCCCATCAGGTGATCCTTGGGCACGCGCACATCCTCTAGGATAACATCGGAGAGATCGGTACCCCTCAACCCCAGCTTGTCCATCTTGGGAGAGGTGGAGAAGCCCGGTAGGTCTGTTTCTACGAAGAACAGGCTGATATCACCCTCTAGCTTGGCAAACACGCACATCACATCGGCCCAGGGAGCGTTGGTGATGAATCTCTTCGTTCCATTAAGAACGTAACAGTCGTTCTCCTCAACCGCTGTGGTCTTAAGCATCTTGGGGTTCGAACCTGTATCCGGCTCTGTGAAGCCAAAGCAGCCGACCTTCGTTCCCTCGCAAATCGGGATCATCCACTGGAGCTTCTGTTCCTCAGTGGCGAGCTTATTGAATCTATCGTTAACGACTTCTTGCAACTGTATGTGTATCGCGAGAGGTGCCAGAATCTTGGCGATTTCTTCGAGCGCTAGGATCAAGCTAACGTGGTCTGAACCAGCCCCACCATATTTGGGATCAAAGGGAATTCCATAGAGATTCATCGCAGCCAATTTCGGCCGAATCTCGTGGGGGAAGTCGTTCTGCTTGTCCATTATGTCTACCAGAGGGGTGAGCTCCGCCTCAGCGAACTTCCTCACCTCCTTTTGGAACATCTCCTGCTGCTCCGTCAAGTTGAAATCCACTATTGCTTTCCTCCCTTTTCACTCTCTCCAGATTCATTTGGATATTTTCGAGCTTCTAACATCTCGATAAAGGCTTCAATTCGAGCCTTGACCTGGGCATCATCATATCCCCTAGGGTCCACCATGTTTGCTTCGAACGTCAGGCTCGGAATACCCAGTTCATCTCTGAGAATATTACCTATGTCAGGCTGTTCGGCGGTATAGTTTCTGCAGCACCGATTGGAGTGAAAGACTATGCCGTCCACATGGTACTCCCGTGCGCGTTTCTTGTAAAGCTCAGCCTTTCCCCATTGCGCAGAACGCATAAAGAAACTAAGATATCTCTCCGCCAGACTACCAAAGGGATCAGAGGCATCTAAACGACCGCTGAATGCATTGCCGTAAAGATCGGTAACAAATGCGGCACCGAACTCCGCGAAATAGTTCAGTAGGCGCATATTGTGATAGATGGGAAAGAGGTCCCAAATTAGCCGGAACCTCTCGTTAGGAACGAAACCGATTCCATTATCTACTCGTTCCTTGACCTCATCGCGAAGTTGCTCGTAGAAAGCCACGGCCTCTTTGGTACCCTTAAGGGTGACTAAGGGGAACAAGCAGGTGAAGACATCGATTTGACTTATGGGAGTTGGAATGGCTTTCCGAAGATCGTCAATCTCGTCCCAAAGCTCGCTGGCTCGGTCCGATAGAGCCACTACTTCACGCAACCGGTCCGTATCAAACTTCCTATTGGTATGCTCCTCCATGAAAGAGGCCAGCTCCCTTAGTTGCGCTGCAAAGTAAGCCTTGTGGTGCTCCGGCAGTGTTTCGCTGTCCACAGTATAGGCTGCATCCACTATGAACAGAGGACAATTAAAATGGCGCTGCATAGCCTCCCACCACTTGGGATGAGTGGCACAAGCACCCTCGGTGGCGAGCAGGATGTCTGGGGCAGGAGGCCCTTCATCTTCGAAGGCGCCGCGCTTCTCGAAAATGAAGCCAAAGGTACACAAAGCATAGGAGCACAGGTCCTGCGAGTAGCCCCTGGCTTCGCCAGCCTGGCAAAATTCCGCCGCTACTTTCCGAGAGGAACAGAGTGCTGCATAGTTTTCGGGGAGGAATGGTATCCCATCGAAGACGTACACCATTTCGATGGGTGCCATTGAAGTAATCCAGACGACAGGCCTGCCCTCTTCTTTGGCATTGGCCAGATCTCTATAGTAGTCCTCATTGAGGGTACCCAAGACTGCTGACGCAGCCAGCCTGCCGGGCTTAGTTGGAGTCATCGGCTTATCTTGGGTGCTTTCCAATTCGAAATTACTCCAGCATTTCAATGAACGCCTGAACCATCGTCTTAAACTTGCCGCCCGACCAACCTGTGTCCGAGTGCTCAACTGCCAATACCGGTAACCCTTCCTCCTTAAGTCTACTCTCGATCCAAGGGCGTTCGTAGAGATGGGTATCGCAGTATTTCTGGATCACCAGGATGACGCCTTTCACACGATAGTCCTTTGCCAACTTCAACATGTGTTCCAGCCTGGGCTCAGCGGGATGCTTGCAGGGACACGGTATCTTTCGCAAATAGCGCTCAGCCAGCGCCCGGAGAGGCTCCGAGTTTTCATCGACCGTTGAACCGTAATAACGAGTCCCTATATCCAAATCGTCTATGACTACCTCTCCTCCGCATTCTTCTAGGGTTTGCAGAAGCTCGATGTTCTCGAAGTTATTCCCCGCTACCAGAAGTCGTGTTCCATTTTCGCGGGACGTATTGGGGGCAGGAAGGCTATCGAGCAACTTGCGGAGCATCGCGCTGTGTTCTTCCTTGGGCATAATAAGCCCCGCCAGCAGTATTCCAAACACCTGGGTCCCGGAAAGGGGATGATTATCGCTTAAACTCAGCTTATATACCTCTCCCACAAGCGAACGGCTTTCGTTGTATACCCTGATAGCCTGCTTCAGCGACTTGTCGCTAATCTTCTGGTCGGCGTATCCCTCCAAAGACTCCTTGAAAAGGCGTAGCTCGTGAGTGAAGAATTTCACAGCTTCGTCAGTGCTCTTGCCCGGAACCGGCAAGAACCAGTAGTAGGGCAGCTTGATGTTCCTCCTCCAGACATCATAGAGAGCTCGGGTCATGTCGCATGTCTTGGGGAAGACCACTCCGTCCAGATAGCCATACCGTCCTTTCAACGCCTGATCCAGAGCACTTCTCATATAGGAACAGCAGAAGGTCGGCAGGTGCGCATCAGCTAGATCGATATTCTCAGCGCTTCCTCTGATGCGCACGGGGATTATGCCTGCCGAATAGATAAGCTCCTCTGGAGTATAATTGCAGAAATACCCGAAAATCTTCTTACCTGCTCGCTTCCACCCCTCTGCCAACTGATGCCTATTGCTATATGCTTCGTAAAACTCAGAAACCATCACTGTTTATCGAGCCCCAGCTCACTTACAGCCGTCTCCTTCAAGGCGAATTTCTGGATCTTGCCCGTCGCTGTCATGGGGAAATCATCCACGAACTTTACATACTTGGGAGCCTTGTAGTTGGCCATCTTGCCCCTGGCGAAACTTATTATTTCCTCTTCAGTAGCGGTCTGGCCTTCCTTCAACTTAACGAAAGCCATCGCTACCTCGCCCATCCTCCTATCGGGTACGCCGGTTACGGCGACCATGCTTATCTTGGGATGAGTCATGAGGAAGCTTTCTATTTCTGCAGGATAGGCGTTCACCCCTCCTGTAATGAACATATCCTTGAGCCTGCCGGTTATCTTGATATACCCCTTCTCATCCATGGTGCCCAGGTCACCTGTGCGGAACCACCCATCCTTGTTAAAGGCTTTCTTCGTTTCTTCAGGCAGCTTGTAGTACTCCTTCATAACATAGAAGCCGCGGCTGCAGAACTCCCCTTGAGTGCCCCGCGGGACTTCCGCACCTGTGTCCGGGTCCAGTACCTTGAGATCACAATCATCAAATATGAGCTTGCCAGCGGTATTGGCAACTATCTCGGGTGGGTCGCCGGGCTGGCTCATGGTACTAACACCGGTATTTTCTGTTAGCCCGTAGGCTGATATCAGGTCTTTGATTCCCATCTTATCCATGATGGTTCTTACCAGGTCTGGAGAGACATCAGCTCCTCCGATGACGGCGGCCTTTATCGAAGCGGTATCACGATTGGGAAAATCGGCGTGGTCCAGCATCATGATGTACATAGTGGGCGAGCCGGTGAATTTGGTGACCTTCTCCTCATCTATCAACCTCAAGGCCTCGCCTGGGTCAAACGACACCATGGGCAGAATGCAGGCACCGTTGCACCCGCCCAGGAGCATTCCCGTCATATTCCCCATATTGTGACTGAAGGGAGATACAACTAGAATACGATCCTTTTCCGTCATTTGGAATCTAGCACTAACGGCAGACATAATCCTCATGTACTGGTAATGAGTGGTCACCACCCCCTTGGGAAAGCCGGTGGTACCTGAGGTGAAGGGAATGATATAGACATCCTCGGGCGCAACTGCCTCTTGAGCCTTCTTCAACCCAGCGCTGCTGGCGTAGTCCTCACCGGATTTCAATACCTCGCTGTAATCGAGCATCCCGGGATAGCTTTGTTCACCAACTATGACAACTCTTTTGAGTAACGGCAGCCTCTCGCATCGCAGGTCACCGGGCTGGCACTCCTTAAGCTCAGGGCAGAGCTCGTAGATCATTGGAGTATAGTCCACCTTCAGGAAATGGCCCATCATAAAAAGGGTAGTGGAATCGGACTGCCTGAGGATGTATTCCAGCTCGTGGACCTTGTATCGAGTGCTGAGAGGGACAACGGGAGCCCCTATTCTTATGCAGGCAAAATGGGCATAAACCCACTCGGGTATATTGCTCATCCAAATCGCTACCTTGTCACCCTTGTTGACGCCCATTTTCAACAGGGCGTTGGCCATTGAATCCACTCTGTGCATCAGTGTTTCGTACGTTATTCGCTGCTCACCGGAGACAATAGCCTCCTGCTTGGGATACCTGGCTCCGACCTTCTCTAGTACGACTCCCAATGTATCACCGGGTTTTGTCTCTATCATCTTCCCTTGGCCCCTATGATTGATTTTCCCCCTGTCAGTTGATAGAAATTCTTATCTGTCTCCTTTTGAATTTCGGCTATCTGTGCCTTGGTGAGGTGGGAGAATCTCCCCTGTTTCATAAGGTATTCCTCTACCGGCTTTCTCTCCTCGGGCACTATGTTTACGGTTGTCTTGCCATTTTCGTATTCGTATAACACCACCATCCCCGTCTCGACCCCAAGGCGCGCGATCTCTATGCCAAGAGCGGGGTCATACTCCCATCCGGGAGGACAGGGGCAGATTATGTGGATGAAAGAGGGTTTGTCGAGACTCTTTGCCTTCCTTACCTTTGTCAGCAAATCCTCGGGATATGCCGTGGAAGCAGTGGCAATGTAAACATCCCCGTGAGCAGCCACGATCTGCTCGATATCCTTCACCCTGCCCTCTCTGCCACGTACCGTTGTCTTAGTCTTGGCCATATAAGGAGTAGAACCGCTCTTCTGAACGCCGGTATTCATATAGGCTTGATTATCATAGCAAAGATAGATTATTCGGTGTCCCCTTTCCAAAGCGGCGGAGAAGGTCTGCAATCCGATATCGAAGAGTGCCCCGTCACCTGCTACCTGGATTATATCAGCCTTGATACCTTTCCTTTTCAAGGCGACTTCCATCCCGCTGGCGGCAGCCCCGGCATGGCTATAGGTGAAATAGAAGAAGGGGATCTTCCACGCGTTTAGCGGATAGTAAGTGCCAACCGCTGAAAGGCAGCCGGAATTGTTAACAACCACCGCATGTTTGTCGAAGACACTCAAAACCATCCTGATTGCATTGAGGCTTATGCAGCCGGCACAGGAGGCAACGCCCTTGCTCAAGCCAGCTTCTCCCTCCTTAACCACCTCCCTCTCGACCTTCTCACCGCGCAATAATTTCTCATAGTTATCATAGCCAGACATAGTTGCTACACGCTCGTCAAAGTCCGCCTTATGCCATTCTACGAACTCATCATCTCTCTTCAACCAATTCTCGAACATCCCATCAACGTCAAGGCCGCTGATCTCCCTACCACTAATGATGATATTTGATATGGCTGCCTGTGATTTCTGAAGAGCTGATCTTATTTCTATGCAGGACACCCCGTAAGTGCTCCCTGGAGAGGGCGCTCGATCGAGCACCAATATCCTCTTAGCACCGGCCAGCGAACGACTGATTTCCTCCTCCGGGAAAGGCCTGAAAACCCTCAGCTTGAGCAAGCCTAACTTTATCCCCTTTTCTCGATATTCATCTACCTTCTCTCTTAAGATACTGACCACCGAACCCATCCCCACTACGATCGATTCAGCATCTTCGGTTTTATATGCTTCTACCACATCGTAGTGTCGCCCAAAAACCTCAGCATATTCTCTGCAAACGTCTTTTATTACCTGCTTCGCATCCTGCATGGCCGTGTACTGTTGCATCTTGAAGCTAGGATACTGTGCCATGACACCAGGTCCTTGAGCCATGGGATAATCCGGGTCAACGAAAACATGCTTAGGCTGGTACTTGGGCAGGAATTTGTCCACCTTCTCCTGTTCAGGTACATCCACCAGCTCAAAGCTATGGCTCATCCTATGACCTTCAGTTACTACGAAGGAAGGCAGCAGCACCTTCTCGTCCTCGCTGATTCTATAGGCCATTATCACGGAATCTATTGTCTCTTGCCCGTTCTCGCAATAGAACTGGAGGAAAGTGGCGTCTCTTTCCGAAAGAGAATCGGTGTGATCGCTCAGAAGTCCTTGGGGTATTCCTACTTCTCGGCTGACTACGGCCAAGACCACAGGCAGGGCCATTCCTGAAGCTGCCCACAGCATTTCACGCATGAGGGAAAGCCCCTGAGAACCAGTACAACTGAATGTTCGACATCCTGCAGCTACAGCGCCAACACAGATACCTATAGCACCCAGCTCAGACTCGGCATTCACAATATCAGCGTCCAGTTCACCTCTGGCAACCATCTCATGGAGTTCTTCCGAAGCCGGGGTGGCGGGGGTAATAGGATAAGCGCTTATTACCTCGGCCCTGGATAGCCTGACACCGTGGGCTATACACTGATTCCCTGAAAGAAACATATCCATCTTACAAAGCCTCCGTCGCCATTCGAATCACGGCTGTGGGACATTCGTGGCTACAAATCCCACAGCCCTTGCAATAATCATAGTCAACCTCATAGCTCCCGTCTATCACCGCAACGCAGATATCCGGGCAAAAATACAGGCAGTTATTACACTCCTTACAAACGCCACATGAAAAACACCTTGCCGCTTCCTTTGTCCCCGCTACGACCGAAATGCCGAGGTTGATTTCGGAAAAACTCGAAGTCCTTTCGCCAAGCGACAATTCGGGCATCTTTGCCACCGCTTGCTGTGGAAAGTACGCGGTGTTGATGTCTTCGAAAGGAGCCAGTTCTTTTGCTGGCTCCTCCTCGACCTCTTTGCCTCGCAGGCACTTATCGATGGCTCGAGCAGCCCGTTTCCCTGAAGCAATGGCATCCACTACCCTGCCAGCACCGGTAACAGCATCGCCGCCGCTGAAGATCTGCATTCCATCGACTTTGGCACCTGTTTCGGAAAGGGCCACCCCTTCCGGCAGCAAGGAAAGGTCAGGAGTCTCGCCAATGGCGCTGATCACCGTTTCCACCTGCATTGTAAACGTTGAACCTTCGATTGGGATTGGCCTTTTTCTACCCGTTTCATCCGGCTCACCCAGCCGCATTCTAGTGAACTCGACCTCTTTCACTTTACCGTCTTGAGCCATGACCTTCGTTGGAGCCGCCAAATAGACGATCTCAATCCCCTCTTTGCTAGCTGCCTCAATCTCCTCTTCGATTGCCGGCATCTCCTCTCTGGTTCGGCGGTAAACGATGGTGCTTTTTGCGCCGAGCCTGAGAGCCGACCGGGCGGCATCAATAGCTGTGTTGCCACCGCCGATGACTGCGACACTTCTCCCGATTTGCACATCGCCATCGAGATTCAGTTTCCTGAGAAATTCCATTCCTGAAATGACTCCGGCTACGTCCTCTCCGGGGATCTCTAAAGCTCGGCTGCTATGGGCTCCAGTAGCAATGAAAACGGCATCATAATCTTTTAGCTCTTTAACATTATCAATCTTGGTATTAGTCTTGAACGACACCCCAAGCGCCTCAATATCGGCTATCTCTTTATCCAGAATCCCCCTGGGCAACCGGTATTCTGGTATGCCGACTCTGAGCATTCCGCCGATTGCCGGCAAGGATTCGAAGACTGTCATCTGGTAGCCATCTTTTGCCAGGAAATAGGCGCAGGAAAGCCCCGCTGGCCCGGAACCGACAATAGCTACACGCTCCTTCCCGGGTGATGCGCCTGGTTCCTCGCTTACCTGCTCCTCTAAGGCGTAATCTGCCACCAGCCTTTCCAGGGCGTGGATTGACATGGCCTCATCGTATTTTCCCCGGTTACATTCTTGTTCGCAGGGGTGTGGACAGACCCGGCCACAGACACCGGGCAATGGGCTGGTCTCTTTGATTAATCGCCAGGCATCCAGCAGCTTCTCGTCACGGATTAAGCTGATGAAACCCTGGATATTGTTTCCTGCAGGGCAAGCATTATTGCATGGGGGCATCTTTTCTTCGTGCACAGGCCGGGAGTATCTCCAGCTTCCTGTTTTGTTTACCAGAGCAATGGTGCCTGTGGCATGTATGCCTGCACCCCTAATGTACGCCTTTGCCACGTTTCACCTCTTCGTATCCAGCTCTAATGGCTTCGATATTGCTATTTAACTTCTCCTCTGAGAATCTGGAAAGGATAAGCCGGGCACCTTTCTCAATGGAATCTAGCGAAATGAGACCGGTAGCGGCGGAGAGTGCCCCAAGCATTACAGTGTTGGTAATAGGGAGCTTCAATATGTCGAAGGCAATAGGAGTGGCATCTATATAGATGGCTTCATGATTAAGCCCTAGATCCTTGGCTGAATTGACCACCAGCTTACCGCTGTCGCTCATTCCCGCTTCTACATTTACCGCTGTCATAATCATAGGGTTTAATACCACCACAAAATCGGGGGCCAGGACAACCCCGCGCTCTACAATAGGCTTATCTCTTATTCTGCCGTATGCCTGTACCGGCGCCCCTCTCCTCTCTACGGTAGGCGCCATACACGACTGCCCGTACTTGCCATCGTAGGTAGCAGAAGCGCACAGAATGTGAGCAAATGTAACTGCCCCCTGACCTCCTCTGCCGTGAACCGTTACTTGTATCATACTCTCGTCCTCCGCTAACTATATCCCTAGTTTACAACGTGCTTAGGCTCTTCTCCTTTAACAACATCCATTATGTTGCCCAGCGATGTTTCGTAGAAGTTCCGGTAGATATCTTCAGCGGTTACGCCGCCAATATGAGGCGTCAGAACGACATTTTCCTGCTTCAGCAGCTTGCTCGACTTGTCAGGAGGGTCGCCGTGCTCGCCGTAGACATCTATTCCCGCCCCTCGAATTCTCTTTTCTTCCAAAACATCAGCCAGCGCCTCCTCATCCACTATGGCTCCCCTGGAGGTGTTTATCAAATACGCTGTCTCCTTCATCATCTCCAATTCTTTTCTTCCGATAAGACCTCTCGTCTCGGGTGTCAGCAGAGCATGTATGCTGACAAAATCAGAGGTCTTAAGCAGCTCCTCCAGAGAGACTTTGTTGATCGGCAGACCCAGGTCGCTGGCGTCAGCGCGGTAGGGGTCGAAGTACTGCAACTTCATGCCAAATGCGTGGGCAAGCCTGGCAACCTGAGCCCCGATCTTCCCCAGCCCGACGATTCCCAACATCTTGTCCCGTAGCTCATAAACCCTTCCTATACATTCACCGAATATCCACTCACCCGCCTTCATGGTCCTATCAGATTTCATCAAGTTCTTCGATATAGCCAGCATAAGCATGATGGTATGCTCCGCCACGGGGATAACCCCCGCCCCACCCGAATTTGACACCTTGATACCTTTTTCCTTGGCTGCCTTCAGGTCTATGTTGTCATACCCTGCGCTGCATTGCTGAATGAAAAAAGCCCTATCGGCCCTCTCAATGACCTGCCGGGGCATCCTGTTCCTCGCACCTACGAGAATATCAACTCCAGGGACCTTTTCCATAAGCTCTTGTTCATCACCTCGATCTACTAATATCCAATCTATCTTGGACACAAGCTCGGGAAACTTCTTGTTAGCCTGGTCGACCATCCCGGTAAGGAGAGGGATTGTGTCAGTGATGAGTATCTTAAAGCGTTCCCGTGTTTCCATGACATTTCCTCCTTGTCTGCCCCGCAAATACTAGGGAACAGTAGTTTGATTATCCATGTGCTGAAAGCGGGGCGGACTATATACTAAAGGTAAGACGAGCTTCCTCAAAAAATATGGGTATGATGTCAAAGCAATGACACCTAACCCATAGTATGCGCCAGGAACTCCGCCATTTAACTGTTTCTGGGCGATAGTATAGCTTACCATTCTGCGAGATGTCAAGATTTCCTGCTTACGGCTCCTCACGGCCATCCCGTTTGGCGGTTTGACAAGATTCTCGAGATACCACTATAGTATAGTCTGTCCGCCTGCAGGTAATATCGATGACAATCTCTTCCTCGAGTTATGAATTTCCTCGAGGCGCACCGAATTTAGAATACCGTGATTGCTGAGAACACGCGGCTCCTGCTGGGGAGCAGGAAACACGTCAGGGCAGCGTGGGAAGCAAGGGGGAGGTTATAAATGAGGACCAGCGAGCAGTATCTTGAGTGCCTGCACGCTATGAAGCCAAACGTCTACATGGGAGGCGAGATTGTCAGGCGGGATGATCCCCGTATCCTTCCTGGCATTAATGTGATGCGGATAACCTTTGATATGGCTAGCGACCCCCAAAATCGAGAGCTGTTTACAGCAGAATCTCAATACATTGGGGGAAGGATAAATCGCTTCTGCCACGTATCGCACAGTGTTGATGACCTCCTCAACAAACAGAAAATGATTCGTACTGGTGCCCGTCTATCGGGCTTCTGTATTCAGCGGTGCATGGGAACCGATACCGTAAATGCCCTTTCCGTAGTCACCAAGGAGATAGACGAGGCACACGGAACCGAGTATTACCAGCGCTTTGTGGAATTCCTAAAGAACTATCAGAAGAAGGACCAGATAGCCGCCGCGGTTCAGACTGACGCCAAAGGCGACCGAGGTAAGCGACCCCATGAGCAGGTTGACCCTGACCTTCACGTGCGAGTTGTCAGTCAGAACAAGGATGGAATCATCGTCAGGGGAGCCAAGGAGGACATCACGATGGCGTCTTACTGCGATGAGCTAATAGTCTTCCCGACGCGGACTCTGACCGAGGAGGAAAAA
This sequence comes from Dehalococcoidia bacterium, assembly GCA_004376205.1. Classification (GTDB taxonomy): domain Bacteria; phylum Chloroflexota; class Dehalococcoidia; order SZUA-161; family SZUA-161; genus SOKG01. The sequence goes on from SOKG01000230.1 coordinate 20,789, forward strand.
CAGTGGGCGGTAACATTCGCCATCCCCGCGGATTGGGATAATGTCTACATTATCAATCGGGCCAATGCTCCCCGCGAAAGGAAGTTCCTAAAAGCCCCCCTGAACACCTATGGAAGCTCCGATGCCATGGTCATCTTTGATGATACGTTCGTCCCCTGGGACAGGGTATTCATGTGCGGCGAGTATGATTTTGCCGGAGGAATGGCTCTTACCTTTGCTTCGTCTCACCGGCACAGTTACTGCGGCTGCAAGCCAGCGGTAGAGGATATCATCATGGGCTTGATTGCCCTCAGCGCCGAGTACTATGGACTGGAAGGCAAGTCGCACATCCGCGAAAAGCTCGCCCATCTCGCAGGGATAGCGGAGCTAATCTATGCCGCCGGCATAGCTGCTGCGGTAGAGTCCACCAAATCCTCGTCGGGGACTCAAGTGCCAGGCACAATCTATAGCAACGTGGGCCGCCGTCTCGCGGGAGAAAACACCTATGACTCCTGGGGTATGGTTGCTGATGTTGCTGGTGGATTCCCAGTGACAATGCCTTTTGAGGAAGACTACTATGACCCCAAGACAGGTCCGTTGATTAACAAGTATACTATGAGAAATCCTGAGGTATCGGCTGAGAACATGCACCGTCTCCAACGCACACTTTCAGACTATCTGTCCTCTGCCTGGGCCGGAGTTTGGCAGGTCGCAGACGTGCACGGCGGAGGCTCACCAGCTATGGAGACCATTGCCATTTTGAATAACTATGACTTTGATGAAAGGAAGAAGATAGTAAAACGACTGGCCGGTATCCAGGATTAGCGGTCCGCATAGGATAGAATCATAGAGTGGGGGTTAGCAATGCATATTCGGGAGTTGTTCGATCTAACAGGCAAGGTGGCGATAGTCACCGGTGGCTCAAGAGGGCTGGGCAAGGAGATAGCCACCGGGCTGGGGGAGGCTGGAGCCAAGGTAGCGATAACAGCACGACGCGAACAAGAGTTGATGTCGACCAAACAAGAGTTGGAGAGCATGGGGATTGAATGTTTGCCCATAGTGGCTGATGTTAGCGAGGTTGGGGACGTGAAGAGCACACTGGCTCAAACCTTGGAAAGATGGGGTAAGGTCGATATCCTGGTGAATAACGCTGGAGTGGTGTGGGCGGCGCCACCGGATGAGATGCCGCTGGACAAATGGGACTACGTTATGAACATTAACGCCAGAGGCACCTTCATCTGTTGCCAGGAGATCGGGAAGGAGATGATCAAGCAGAAAAGCGGCAATATCATCAACATCTCATCCGCCGTCGGGGTTACTGGCGTAGACCCAAATTCTGGACAGTTCATAGGTTATCAGGCAAGTAAAGCAGCCGTAATCATCATGACCAAGCAACTGGCCGTTGAATGGGCGGTGCACAATATTCGTGTCAATTGCGCTGCCCCGTCCTTCCTCGCCACCCGGCTGACAAATGCGTTGATCGAACGGGCGGGCGAGAACATGGTTCGCTGGATACCCATGGGTAGAGTGGGGAGACCCGACGAGATCAAAGGAACTGCCGTGTTTTTGGCATCAGAGGCTTCAAGCTACATAACCGGCCAGGTAATTTGCATTGACGGAGGGACGACCGCCTGGTAGTCCTGCCACCCCTTGCTGCTGGTTGACAACCTATTTTTCAGACTACTTGTACCCCGATCTAAAGCCCTACGATCATAACGCTGGCTATGTTTACCGAAGGAACACCGCCCAGATTGTGGGTGAGGCCAAATTTGGGGTCCTTTATCTGCCGGGGGCCAGCCTTCCCCTGAAGTTGTTTGTACATCTCATACATCATCCGCAGGCCTGAGGCGCCGATAGGGTGCCCGAAGGATTTCAGTCCGCCATCGGGCTGTACGGGTAGTCCCCCAGTTAGCTCGAAGAATCCAGACTCAATATCTTCCTTCACCTTCCCTCGGGGGCTGAACTCAAGGTCCTCCATGGTGATGGCCTCGGTGATAGAGAAGCAATCGTGGACCTCAGCCATGCTTATCTGCTGCCGAGGGTTGTTGATCCCAGCCTCCTGATAGGCACTCCGGGCAGCACGCATGGAGGACTCCACATGGGTCCAGTCGTCGTCGTACAGCATCTCTTCGCCGGAACTTGCAGCGATCTGGAGGGCTTTAACATAGACCGGGTCAGGCCTGAATTTCTTGGCCATGTCAGCTCGGGTCACTATGGCTGCCGCCGCGCCATCGCTCACTCCACAGCAGTCGAACAACCCCAGAGGCCAGGCCACGATGGGCGCATTGATTATCTGTTCGACAGTCACCTCTCTACGAAGGTGAGCCTTGGGGTTGAGAGCGCCATTGCGATGGCTCTTGGCTGACACCATGGCTATCATTCGCTTGCCCTCATCGGGACCGATGCCGTATCGGCTGAAGTACCTCGTAGCCAGCATGGCGAACATCCCTGGAGCCGTCTGGTTTGCATCGATAAGTCTGCGTACTGTCCCCCATTGGACCTCGTTTTGAGGAAGACCGCCATAACCGGTATCCTTAAGCTTCTCCACGCCGAGCGCCAAACAGATATCATAAGCCCCTGCGGCGACGGCGTAGCAGGCACCCCTCAAGGCCTCTGAGCCGGTGGCGCACCAATTCTCCACTCTCGTTGCTGGAATGAACGGCAGCTTTAATGCCACAGACAGCGGGATGGCGGATTTGCCCACACTGGTCTCTTCATAGCAGGTGCCGGACCAGGCTGCCCCGATGTCTTTCTTGTCGATACCGGCGTCCTCGATAGCTTCCATAAACGCCTCAACCATTAGCTCGTCGGCGCTTTTATCCCACCGTTCTCCAAACCTGGTGCATCCCATTCCTATAATAGCGACCCTGTCCTTTATCCCTTCGGCCATCTTGCCTCCCTCTTGAGTAAACTTCTAAGCTCGCCCCGGTGTTGCCTTCCAGAAGTAGCCATGAATGCCCCGCGACACATCGCGGTATTTCCTGCGGAAGCTCATCTCTACAGGCATATCTACCTCAAGCGAGTCAAGCTCGCAGTCAGTCAGATCAAAGGTATACCTGCCCCCGCCCTCAAAAGCTATCACGCCGTAGATTGCCGGCGGGCTGGGACTGGGGGCCAGAACATCTCCTGTATAGGTGAACAAGCGTCCCTTCTTGTCGGAGAAGCGATAGACATCCATTTCACCAACAGCTCCACAACTAGGGTTCGCACATACCACCTGGCGGGGATATTGTGGGGTGCCGCAACGCCTGCACTTCGACCCGCAGAGCCCCAGGACCATCCTGCGTTCCCTCCACAGCGTTGATAGCTGGGTAGCACCGATTTCCTCACCACGCCGCCCGGTATCTACAGCAAGCAGATCACGGAAGGCAGCATATTTCTCATAGCTATCCAGCTCTCTCTTCGAAGACAAGTGTCCCTTTATTCCTCTTCTATCCCTTGCCTTCTCCACTTCGCCGGTTACCTCCAGGAATAAAGCATCGCATCCATTTCCGTAGCTGACAACAAGGATTTTGTCCCCCGGCTTGGCATCCTCAAGTGCCGCCACCATCATCATCAGAGAATAAGCGGTCCCGGTATCGCCTACCGTGGCGAATATCTGGTCCTGAATTTGATCGGGCTCAGCCCCCAGCTTCTTACCTATGGCTGCATGCTCCCTGGGATAAAGGCTGGGGTAGACTACCTTGGCGAAATCCTTAATACTCAAGTTGTACTTGCTCAGCAGTCCTGAGATAGCTTCGGGGATGAACTTGCTGTAGCCTATGTCTCGGATCCACCTATCCTCCCAACTCTTATCGAACCTGTCCCCCTCCGTCCTCCAGTAATCGACGAAATCATAGGAAACGGAGTAGGAACCCTCCAGGGTGGCAATAGCCCCATCATCCCCCAAGAGAAGGGCTGCAGCACCATCACCACAAGACTGCTCCTGAGAGCCACCGGCTTTCCCCTGCCGGCAATCAGAGGCGCAGACGAGTACGCTTTTTGCCGACCCTGCCTTGATGGTGTCAGCTGCAGAGAGGAGGCCGGTAGTTCCTGCCTTGATGGAGTTGCTGAAGTCAGCGGTCCGAATATCGGATCGGAGATCGAGGGCGGTGGCAACTATGACTGCGCCTTGCCTCTCTCTATATGGTGAAGTGGTTGTGGCAAAGTATAATCCGTCTATCTTTTCACGATCGAGCCCACCCAGGCAATCTATCGCAGAGGCCACCGCCATGGTGAGACTGTCCTCATCATAGTTGGCTACCGCCTTTTCCCCGGGCAGGCCAGTTCCAGAACCTAACCATCCCGTAGCCGCAGAAATGGTCTTGCGGCTTATCCGCAGCAATGGTATGTAAGCACCATAAGAAGTAATCCCTACCATAATACCTTTCCTCTCTACTTCTCCAGTCGGGGCGCTATTTGCTCCCCCTGGTAGCTCGGATCCCCCTCCAACTAATTCATATATGTTGTAATCACCAAAAAGCCGCACCAGCCTGCTCCAAGGTCTGGGCCAGACGGTGCCGACAATAACGGGGACCGCTAAAATCGTATACCATTCCTCCCCATCAAGTCAAGACGCTCGGCTTCTCGGTATTTGGCCTTTAGGGAAGTAGTGGTTTCTCTGGGTGTTTGTTGACAGGCCAGTGTGCCGTTGCTAAAATGCTTACGGCCTTGCTGTTCCC
>SOKG01000305.1 GCA_004376205.1 Dehalococcoidia bacterium
GGCTATCCCACGTCGGTTTATTTTATGCTATCACCCCCCCGATTTTCAAGGTTTTGCGCTGGAGGACGAGGGAAACATCTCGCTGGCCACTGTCAGCCCCCATACGGAGCCTGCCCCCGCTGCCCTCAGAGCCATAGCGCAGGCATCCAGGGTGGCGCCGGTGGTGCAGACATCGTCGATGAGCAATACCTTCTCACCGTGTAGCTCCTGTCGGCAAGCAAAAGCATCGCGTACATTGCTGCGGCGTTCCGCTGCACTCGCTGTCCTTGCCTGGGTAACAGTGTCTCGTATTCGCAGCAGGGACCCTTCGGCTACTGGCAAACCAGCGAGCTTGCCCATCTCCCTTGCCAGCAAGGATGCCTGATTATAACCGCGCTCTCGCAGCCGCTTGGGGTGTAGAGGCACCGGTACCAGTACCTCACCGGGCAATGGGTAAGAACGCAAGTAGTCGGCCAGCAGCTGCCCTAAAGGAGCAGCCATTGCCTTGAGGTGCCTGTACTTGAATTGGTGAATAGCGAGGCGAACAGCTCCCCCGAATAGGAACATGGAACGGATGGCATTTATAGCGAGCGGGTGACTGATGCAGGTAGGGCAGAGGTTCCCCTCGCTAAGGGGGGTTCCGCAGCATTGACAGAATGGCTGCTTTATCCTGGGGAGCGACTGGCAACACGAAGGGCAGAGCAGGCTGCCTTCCCTTCCACAGCCGAGGCATCGCAGCGGGAATAGGAGATCGAGAAATACAGTCTTGAGTTGATAAGGTGAGAGGCGTGAGTTCAAGTCGCAGCTCCGATTAGCTCTGAGAGCTGGGGAACGCCTTCCTTTGCCATGAAATCCTCGATACCCTCCAGGATGTCTAGAGGGGCTCGTGGGTTGGCGAAGGTGGCTGTGCCCACCTGGATAGCGCTGGCACCGGCCAGTATGAACTCCAGGGCGTCGCTAGCCGAAGCAATGCCGCCACAGCCGATGACCGGCACCCTGACTTCTCGGGCTACCTGATAGACCATATGGAGGGCGACGGGCTTTATCGCAGGACCGGACAAGCCTCCGCTGATGTTGCCCAAGACCGGCCTGCGGCTTGCTAGGTCGATGGCCATGCCCTTCAGGGTATTGATGAGAGATATCGCGTCAGCACCTGCTTCGATGACCGCGTGGGCGATCTCGGTGACGTCGGTGACGTTGGGCGATAGTTTGACGATGAGCGGCAGGGTAGTGTCTGCTCTTACCGCAGCCGTGGCTGCTGCTGCCGCCTCAGGGCTTGCCCCAAACTCCATTCCTCCTGCGGATACGTTGGGGCAACTGATGTTTATCTCGATGCCGCTGACGCCAGCTACTCCATCGAGCAGTCTGGCTATCTCAGCATACTCCTCGATACTGTTCCCCAGGATATTGACGATTATCGGCACACTCCACCCAGCCCAAACAGGCGCCTTTTCCCTGATCAAGGCGTCGACCCCGATGTTCTCCATCCCAATCGAGTTGAGCACTCCTGCTACTGTTTCCACCATGCGGGGCTGGGGATTGCCCGAGCACGGCTTCAGGGTTGTCCCCTTACATATAATGGCTCCCAATCTCTGGATGTCGATGATTTCGGCATACTCAGTGCCGTAGCCAAAGGTGCCCGAGGCGGCAGTAACGGGGTTGGCCAAAAGCAGCCCCCGTCTATTTTGGGGTGCCAGTTGAACGGCGAGATTAGGTGACGTCATAGCGCCCTGTAGGTTTGTTGTAGGAGCAGAGCATCCTCTTCACGGTTTGGGCTTTCACAAATCAATCGCCTCTTCGGATCTTGCTGGCATCCTGCGCCCCACTGAGGCGGCTACCGGCGCCACCTGTTGCATTAGCTGCTCGAAGTTCTCAAAGGTGAGCGACTGGGCGCCATCCTTGAGCGCTTCGTCGGGATTGGGATGAACCTCGATCATCAGCCCGTCGGCACCTGCCGCCACCGCAGCCAAGGCAAGCGGGGCCACCAGGTACCACTTCCCCGTGCCGTGGCTGGGGTCGCCGATGATGGGAAGGTGGCTCAGCTTCTTGATGATGGGTATGGCGCTAATGTCCAGGGTATTGCGTGTATAGGTCTCAAAAGTACGGATTCCCCGTTCACAGAGCAACAACTGGCGGTTGCCCTGGGACAGGATGTACTCTGCTGATAGCAGCCATTCCTGGATGGTCGCTGACATTCCTCGTTTGAGCATCACTGGCTTCCTGACCTTTCCCACCTCATCGAGGAGGATGAAGTTCTGCATGTTGCGTGCTCCTATTTGGAGGACGTCGGCATACTCTGCAACAAGTTCAACATCTTGGGGGGTAAGGACCTCGGTGATGAAAGGCAGGCCGGTTTCGGCGCGCGCCATCGCCAGGATCTCCAGCCCTTCCTTGCCCAAGCCGCGAAACTGATAGGGAGAAGTGCTCGGCTTAAACGCGCCACCGCGTAAGACGTTGGCTCCGGCAGCCTTGATCGCCTTTGCTGTCTCCACAACCTGCTTTTCCGTCTCCACGGCGCAGGGGCCGGCGATTATCATCAGCTCGTCACTGCCCAGGAAGGCATCGCCAACCTTGATCGTAGTATCCTTGGGCTGAAACTCGCGGCTGGAGAGTTTGTAGGGTTTGGAGATGGGAATTACCTCATCAACGCCGGGCAGGAGTTCGAGCGTATCACGCAGTTCAGGGTATGTTTGACCAACCACCCCGATGACGGTACGCTCTATCCCTTCCGATACATGCCCGGCGAGCCCAGATTGGGTGAGCTTCTGCATAACTCCTGTCTTCTCTTGTTCGCTGGCGTCTTTCTTCATAACTACAAGCATTTTGCTATCTCCTAGGCATTGTCTATCTAGTGCCCGATGAATCGGACCTCAGATTGCTAGCGCCCTTGATATATATATGGACGATGTCCTCAGCACTCCTTTCGGTATTGTAGAGTATCAAAAGGCGTATACATCCTTTCACACTGCCTGGGACATCTATTTCCTTAGAACACATGAGTGGGACGTCTGTCCAACCGAGTTGACGGGCGGCCGTCGCGGGAAATGCCGAGTTGAGGTCTGAGGTGGTGGTGAATATGGCGCAAGCCACATCCTCGGGTTTCACCCCGTTAGCGTCGATCATCATCTGTAGCAGCTCTTTGCACTCTCTCAGGATATCGTCGACGGTATCATTATCTACGGTTGTTGCTCCCCGAATACCGCGGCACCACATTACTTTTCCTCTCCAGCCTTAGTTTGGTCTGTCTAAGTATAGCATAGCCAGGACTGTTTTCCACCCCCTTCGCTACTACAAGTACTCCCTCCCTTCAGGGGAGAGGAATTTGTACGGTTTTTTTGCGAGATGCTACTATTACCTCAGCCCGTGTCTGGCCGCTACCTGCTCCAAAACGGAGTTGATGTTGACTGGTATGAAATCCCCCGGGGGCTTGCCCAGAGGGTCAGTGCTCAGCGGGCTGCCCAGTAGCACCTCGATGGTTGCCCTTATTGAGAGAGGAAGCGCTTTGAGGTGATAACCGCCCTCAAGAGAGAGCAGAAGCTTCCCCTGGCAAAGTTCGTCTGCCAGTTCTTTGATGATACTCACAATGCTGCCGAAACCATCAACGGTCAATTCCATCATAGAGAGCTGATCGGCCCAATGGAGGTCGTAGCCAGCAGATACCAGAATAAGCTGTGGTTGGAATCGCCGTGCTACGGGCACCAGGATCTCTCTATAAGAGCGGTGGTACTCGCTATCGCCACAGTAAGCAGGCAGTGGCACGTTGACGGTAGTACCCTTTCCTTCGCCGGAGCCATCGTCGCTTATAGCCCCGGTGCCGGGATAGTGGGGATACTGGTGGGTGGAGAAGTAGAGCACCCTGGGATCGTTGTAGAAGATTACCTCGGTTCCGTTGCCGTGATGGACATCGAAATCGGCGATCAGGACCCGCTCCAGGTTGTGGTTCTCAAGGGCGTATTTGGCAGCGATGGCGATGTTGTTGAAAAGGCAGAATCCCATCGCTTCGTCTGGGGTGGCATGATGTCCGGGAGGTCGCACCAGAGCGAAGGCATGGTTCACCTCCCCTCTCATTACGGCGTCAACCCCGCAGAGCACCCCTCCGGCGGCGCAGAGGGCAACCTCATAGGAATCTGGCGAGGCGACGGTATCACCGTCGAGCCAGCCTCCACCACGGGAGGAGAAGCTCTGGACGCGGGTGATATGGTGATCGCTATGTGCCAGAGAGACCTCGTCAATGGAGGCAGCTCTCGGCGGCAGGGTGGTCAGTCTATCCAGTAGCTGCGATTGCTCTAGCACTTCAATGGTCGCCAGCAGCCGCTGGTAGTTCTCCACATGAGCACCAGTGTCGTGCTTCAGGTAAATCGGATCATAGACAAGTCCCACTGTCATCGATGCACCGCTTACTTCCTGGCAGTGTAAGGGATGGATGAGCCGAATGCAAACCCCCTAAATAGAGCGGGCTAGTCCGGATAGCCCTCTATTTAGGGGGATTAAAGATCGTGAAATCAGGAGCTTGGCTTGAAATAATCGATATCCAGGATGCTTCCCTCGCGCTCCTCCTTGAAGACCGGCTCAAGGCGTATACCGATTTTTATCTTATCGAGATCGACCCCGCCCAGAAAATGGGCCATGCCGGTATCAGCCCCGTCCATCTGGATCACCCCATAGGCGAAGGGCGGTTCTTTGGGCATGTAGGGCTCCTGATAGCGGACTATGGTATAGCTGCTCAGGGTACCCTTGCCGCTTAGCTCCACCCATTCACTCATCCTAACGAAGCATGTGGGGCAGTGCAGCCTCGGGGGTACGTATACCTTCCCACAGCTCGGGCACTTGATCCCCAGAATCTTCTTGTTGTCCCTGATCTCCGTCAGGAATTTGGTGCCGGTAGCTCCTGTGCTGACCAGGAAATTGAAATGTCCTATTACCTCGGCAACAACTGGTTCCTCGGATATCTCCTGTACATGTTGGGACATGCCATCACCTCAGCATCTAGTTTTGATTACTCCTCTACGGGTTTCCAGTATAGGATATCATCCGCCCTTCCCTGCCGTTCCTCCTCGGGCCTCCACAATGCCTCCAGGAGCATTCCGGTCTTGAGCTTCTCCGGATCCGTCTCAGAGCACCAGCCATCCATTCTAGCGCCTCCCACGAGCTCCACGGCGATTATGGGATTCTCCCAGGACTTAAGCTCCCCCGTCCTGGAGTCGAACATGGGGAAATTGATCTTGAACGCGGAGATAAGCCTGCCCCGCTGGCCCTGGTCTACCCACTCGGTTTGTCTAACGTGGTGGAAGGGGCAAACGATGCGAGGCGGAATTGTACATCGCCCACATACAGGGCACTTGGTGGCCAGAATTCTGCCCTTCTTTAGCCCATGAGCGAACTTGCTTTGATATCCCAGTGAGTGCTGATAGAGCACTTGGCGCGGATAGCGAAACTGTATGAACTCTTCCTTCTGCTCCGTGGTCATACTCCCTCCTGTGATATATCTCGATTGGAATAGGCTACAACGATTTTCTGAGCAGCATTATTACGTTCTCACCCTGCCCGCCATAAGCGGTGGCCAGCGCTCTATTGATAGTGCCTGGCACTTGGCGCTCGCCGCCATCGCCGCGAATCTGTAGTGCTGCCTCTACCAGCCTGACTACCGGTGTTGCCCCGATGGGGTTGGTGGCGGTGACGCCCCCCGACGGATTGAATGGAATCTCCTTGTCTATTCCGACTTTGCCCTGCTCGAAAAGTTTCCAGGCGGTGAAGTCCTCACAGAGGCCGACCTCCTCTATCCACCTCAGCTCCGCTGGGGACGCCGGTTCATAAACCTCCCATGCCTGGATCTCTTTGAGCGGGTTTGTTATGCCGCACCGCTTGTACACTACGTCGCAGGCATAACGCAGGGTGGATGCCGTGGGGTCCTCGGCCATGGTGAGGGCACCACCCTGGTGACAGGTAAACCAGTCCTCGACCCAAACGGGCTTGCTGGTGACCTTCTTCGCCTTCGCCTCGGGGCAGACTATAAAGGCAGCGGCCCCAGCAGTGGTGGGGCACATATGGAGACGCCTTATCGGCCACGCCAGGAGAACGTCTTCCATTACCTTCTCTACGGTGAGTCCCAGCCTAAGCTGGGCGTAGGGGTTCTTCATTGCGCACTGGTCCTGTTTGACCCGTACCATGGCGAAGTGCTCCTCGGTGCAGCCGGAGCGGTCCATATAAGCGTAGGCCCTTCGCGCGAAATTGGTGATCGGGGACATGGGAAATTGCCCTGTCCAGTACTCGTTGGCACCGCCACCTCCGCGGCCGAAGGCGCCAGCGGCCTCGTCCATTTTCTGCCATGCCAGGCAGAGGACGGTGTCGAACAATCCCGTCGCCGCGAGGTTGAAGCCAGTAGCAGCAACCACACCTCCCGTGGTGCCCACATTCTGGACTTCGAAACCCGATTTGCCCACAGCCCCGATCTCAGGGATAATCCACTTGTCGGGATTGTGGTAGCCGTCAGCGACCTCGAAAGATCCCGTTATCACACTATCGATGTCTTTCATGGTCAACTGGGCATCCGCGAGAGCAGCCTCAACGGCTTCAGCACACAGTTCTGCCGTAGTGACATCTGGCCTCTTGCTCTTATGGATAGTCTGCCCTATCCCTACGATGGCAATCCTTTCAGCCATGGATTCCTCCTAGTTCTCCATAGTTATGACGCATTGTAGCTGTCCCGCAGGACCATCGACACCATGAGCCACAGCTTTTTTGGCCCCAGGAACCTGCCTCGCGCCAGCCTCTCCTCGAAGTTGCAGCACGCACTCGACTACCCGCTGCATACCGGCAACGCATACTGGAAGCCCGGAGAGCACGCCTCCAGAAGGGTTTAGGGGAAGCTCATTGCCCATCTGGGTTTTCCCGCTGTCGATGAGCTTGCCGCCTTCTCCCTTACTGCAGAAGCCCAGGCCCTCGCTCCACAGCAGCTCTTGATATGAGTAGTGCTCTGAGATCTCTGCCAGATCGAGTTCTTCAGGGGGATTGGTTATCTCTGCCATCTTGTAGGCTCGCTGCGCAGCCGTAGTCAGGGCATCGCAGTCGGCCAAATCTCTGTATCCTAGCTCATGATGATCGTAGCAGGTGCCCAGGCCCGTGATCCATACTGGCTTATCCGTGATCTTCATGGCTTTCTCCTCGCAGGCCAGGAT
>SOKG01000125.1 GCA_004376205.1 Dehalococcoidia bacterium
CTCTATATCGTCTTCTGAGGCTTCAGGGTCGCCTGAGGGGTGATTATGCGCAAAGATGCAGGGGACATCCATATCAAAGCTACTATTCTTTCGCCATCCCTGTTAATAGTAACATGAAACACCTACTTTACCTAATAAAGTGGGATAGTATCAAATCATAGTGGGGTTAGATTCGAAATAACGACAGCTCGACCAGGGTTGACAAACCGATGGGTAGGTGCTAAATTGCGTTTTAAACGTCTAAGATATATCAAAGGAGAAATTTACATAGCAAAGAGCAATGAATCTACCGTGCAGAAAGCTATCTTATAGGCACCAAGGATAGGTTCGTGCTACAAGAATGGGTGTCGACAACTGCCTTTATAGTGTTACGGGCTACAACCAGCGGAACTAGCACTGCTGAAGGGTACAGAGGTTTTGGTCAAAGTAAAGAAGAGAACAACTAATCGGGCAATTTATGCTTGTGCAGCCCAGCCACATTCGAATAGGGAAGAATCCTAGAAGGTAATGCCTTGAAAATTGAATCTGCCGAGATCCGCTATGTGGTGCTGCCACTTATCAGTCCCTTCCGCACGGCCAGTGGGGAGGATGCGACGATCCATTCGGTGATGGTTAGGCTCTCTTGCAAAGGGGTAGAAGGATGGGGAGAAGCAGCGCCTTCATACGCACCTAGGTACTCTCCGGAATGGGCCCGGTCGGTGTATGAAGCAGACCGCGAGTTCTTCCTGCCCCGGTTGATAGGGCAGGAGGTGAACTCAGCCGCCAACCTGATGAATCGGCTTGCAATTTTCAAAGGGAATTCATTTGCAAAGGCATCTGTGGAGACCGCTTGGTGGGCACTGCACAGTAAGCTGCTCGGACAGCCCCTCTGGCGAGTTCTAGGAGGCAAGGATCCGGTTGTGCGGTGTGGTGCGGACTTCGGGATACAGGATACGATTGATGACCTACTTGGGCTAATCCAGAAGGCTGTGGATGCTGGATACCCAAGAATTAAGCTGAAGGTCTGCCATGGCTGGGATATCAAGGTGCTGGAGGCAGTACGGTCTGCGTTTCCAACTCCGATCTTCCATATTGACTGCAATTCTGGGTACGACCTGAAGGAGGACCTCGAGACGCTCCGGGCGTTTGACCGATTCAATCTGGCGATGATCGAACAACCTCTTTTCCATACAGATTTGATTGAGCACGCTGAGCTTCAGAAGCAGATCGAAACGCCGGTCTGTCTGGATGAGTCGATCAAGAGTCCCAGAGATTTTCGGCTGGCATTGAAGATTGGGGCATGCCAGGTGGTGAATGTAAAGCCAGGGCGTGTCGGTGGGCTCTACAACGCAGTACAGATTCACGATATGGCCCGGAATGCGGGAATTGAGGCGTGGGTAGGAGGGTGCTTGGAAAGCGGCGTGGGCGCTGGGATTTGCGCGGCACTGGAAACACTGCCGGGGTTTACATACCCGGCCGATGTGTTCCCTTCCAGCCGATTCTACAAGCAGGATATCACCGAACCCTGCATCAAGCAAGACGAGCATTGCTGCGTGGTTCTGGATGAGACTCCCGGGGTGGGGTTCGAGCCAGTCCCGGAACGACTCAATGCTGTGACGTTGTATCGTGAGATGTTTGAAGGATAACCTTCACATCGAAGCATCCGGCGCTTGAATTAGGAAAAACGGGGGCCTGGATAGGACATCGCTTTTGGGGGGCAACTGAAAAGACCCTAGAATTTGGATGTAAATAGTCCACTGGTAACTTTATGGCTGGGGAAAAGTCCTGTATAGCACAGACTTGGATACGAAAAGATGTAGGAGTCTTTTTCATTGGAAGTCCAAAAAGCAGTTTGAGTAGACGTGACTTAATCACGCCTCAGAGGAACTGCATCAAAACAAGCCTTCCCTTTTCAGGCTCAGGTATTTTTTGTCGCCAATAATGATGTGGTCTACTACCTCTATGCCTACAATCTCTCCTGCCTTGGCTAACCTTTTGGTTAGCTCTATAT
>SOKG01000198.1 GCA_004376205.1 Dehalococcoidia bacterium
AGCGCCGTTCACATCAAGCCCACCTTCCTCGAAATGATCGGGCCGAGGCACCTGGACAACGGCTTCCTGCAGAGGATAAAGGACCTCAGCCTCAAGGGAGGAAGCCTCTACATGGCCCATTTTCTCACCCGTGAACGGCTTCGCGTCCGTCCCAAGTACCAGAGGGACGACTACAGGTATGAGGATTACGGGTCTTTCACGGGTCCGTTCTACCCCATGGAGTCGCGAGAGCTGTACTTCGAGCACGTCACGGAGGTGCTTGGGCACCAGCGCAACCTCACCATCCCGCCGGAGCGGGCGATGTACGGTATGGTTGCCAGCGAGACCTACGCTGAGTGTCATCCCCAGTGTACGCGCCCCGGCCTCCATATCAACGGGCCCATGTTCATGCTGGTTCCGACACCGCAGTACAATGTGGATGGCGTCGAGGGCATGGAGGACAAGGCCAAGTGGGACGAATACATGCGGGTTGCGCTCAGCCAGATAGTCGATAATCTCGATTCAGACAACCTCGTCCGCATTTTCTCAGACGGTCCGTGGGACCAGGAGTTCCGCAACACCGGGATGCTCGGCGGCTCGTGGTATGGCCTCCGCTGTGACCGGGACGAATGGTGGAACGAGCGTCCGCTGCCCGAACTGGCACGTTTCCGGGTGCCGGACATCGATGGCCTTTACCTTTCTCATCAGTCTTCCGCCCACCCCGGAGGCCTGTGCCTGATGGCCGTGGGCTACAACCTGATGCACATCCTCATCGAGGACGGCATCGCCGAGCCCGGAGACTGGTGGTACGCTTCCCCGTGGTACATTCCGGAAGAGGGCAAGATATCGGCGATACCGCGGCGCCCGGAATCAGTGGCGACTCGCTGACGTCATTACTGAGCCCCCGTTTAGAAGCGTAGCGTTGCCGCTCCTGTGGCAACGAATTCTCCGTCATGACAGGAGTCATGACGCTACCGAAGGAGGAGAGACATGCAAAAGAGAGAACTGGTCGGCCAGCCACACCCACAGTGCTTCTTTTCTGAGTTCCCCGCTGAGAGCGACTGGGATGCCGTTATCATCGGGGCCGGACCCAACGGCCTGATGACAGCCGCCTATCTCGCCCGGGCAGGCCTCAGGGTCGCTCTGGTTGAGCGCCGCTACGAGATAGGAGGCGGGCTCGCTACCGAGGAGATCCTCTTCCCGGGCTACTACTCCAACATACATGCCATCTACCACCTGATGGTCGACTACATGCCCGTTATCAAGGACTTTGATCTCGACCGTCATGGCCTCGTCTGGATCAAGCCCAACCTCCAGACCGCCATGGTCTTCGAGGACGGCGGCTCCCTGCTGCTGACACGCATGTTCGAAGACACCGCCGATTCTTTCCACAAGTTCTCCCACAAGGACGCTGTCGCCTTCGGTAAGTTGATGAGGAGCTGGCGCCGCATAGTGAACGAGATACTGGCTCCAGCCACCTATATACCTGCTATGGCTCCGCTGGATTTGAGTGTTGCTATGCAGCGCACCGACATCGGCAAGGAGATGCTGGAGCTGGTAGAGCAAAGCCCGCTGGAGATCATCAACAGCAACTTCGAGAACGACCGCATAAGGGCTCTCCTGCTATATGTCAGCTGCATGTGGGGGCTGGACCCCAGGGAGACGGGGACAGGTTTCTACGTCCCGCTCCTTCTCGACCGCGGCATGAACAAGTGCTACTGCCACGGAGGTTCACACAAGTTGGCCGGCGCCCTGTCGCGCGAGATCGTACGTGCCGGCGGCACCATCCTGGAGTCTTCCGACGTCACCAAGATCAACATGCAGAACGGCTCCGTCTCCGGCATCGAACTCGGGGAAGGCCGCACTCTCAACAGCGAAGTCGTCATATCCAGCCTCGACCCTCACACCACCTTCTTCGACCTCATCGGCACCGACAAGCTGCCGGCAGACCTCAAGGATTCTATCGAAGGCTGGAAGTATGACAAATGGAGCTACAACACCCTGCATGTCGTATCGGAGGAAGCCCCCCACTATGCCTGCGGCGACCTCTGGGTGGATGAGTCGGTTATGACCATCATGGGCTTTGAGAGCACCGACCAGCTTCTGGCCCATTGGGACAACGTTGTGGCGGGCAGGGTCGACGACAAGAGCTTCGGCGGACATGCTACCTGTGAGAGCTCCTTCGATTCACACCTCATTCGTAGGCCGGGTAAACATGTCTCCTTCTTCCAGATGCACGCCCCCTATGATATCGAGGGTGGCTGGGACAAGCGGGGCCCTGAGCTCGAGGAGGCAATCCTGGCCAAATGGCAGAAGGCAGCGCCCAACATGAGGCGGGAGAACATCACAATGACCAGCCAGGAGACCCCGCTGGATATTGAAATACGTTTCCCGAATATGCGCCGCGGCTCAATCAAGCACGGCGACTACGTGCCGGTTCAGTTAGGTTGTTTTCGCCCCAACCAGGACTGCTCCAACCACAACACTCCCATTCAGGGCCTCTACCTGTGCGGGGCCTCCACCTATCCGGGAGGCCTGGTGCTCGGAGGGCCAGGCTATCTCGCAGCCAACAGGGTAGCGGACGACCTAGGCGTTACAAAGTGGTGGAAACCCACAAAGGAGATGGAGAAGTACATTAAGACGTACCTGGAATGACTTCTCCGGCTGTGGTAAGGAGTGGGGGAATGTAGACTTAGGTGCTAGCACTGCCTTTTGGACTGTGCCACTACTAGGTAACATGGTGTTGCCCCTCAATAATGGTCTTGAGACACACAGGGACAAAACAAGGACCAGCACGATACTCAGTAGCGGTTATTTGTACTATCGTACTGCAAAATTGCCTGTCTTGTAACAATCGCCGGGGAGGTTGAAAGGAAAGAGACGATGAGTGATTCAACCAAGGAATTGTACGATTCCTACCCTGAGGAGAGCAAAAGTGACTTCTTCTCTGCCTACGTCTATATGAAGTATATCGACCACTTCATGTATCACGCGATTCAGGCATCGGGTTTGCCGGCCAAGGAGCCTGAAGAGAAGCTGGATGAAAGTCTCGATGACTTGGTTCGAGCCACTCTACAGTGTGTTGCTGACGGGGCGCCGGATTTGGCGACCAGCTTCTATCACGGCAAAGTGGTGAAGTTGAAGGACGCGATACAGCTGGTTACTCAGAAAGAGGATTTATCCTTGATCACGCCCGAGAAGGTGATTCCCTTCAAGCTGGCCAAAGACATAATCCTCAGCAATCCCCAATCGATAGCAGTAGGAAGATGTCCCTGTCGGGTAGCATCCGAGAAGCCGTGTCTCCCCATGGAAGTCTGCTTTTTCGTTGGCGATCCCGGAGCTTCCTTCATCGCCGACCACAATCCCCACTACCGCAAGGTCACCCAGGAGGAGGCCGTTACTATCCTGGAGGCCGAACACAAGAGGGGCCACGTTCACACCGCCTATTTCAAGAAGGACATGGGCAACAAGTTCTCCGCCATCTGCAACTGCTGCGGCTGTTGCTGTATGGGAATCATGATGTGGAATCTGCTCGAGGGCACAGTCCCCATCATGGCCCCTTCAGGCTATCTCTCCCACGTAGGCGACTATTGCAATGGATGCGGAGAATGCCTGGAATACTGTCAGTTCAAGGCCATCAGCCTGGATGAGGATGAGCAGAAAGCGGTTATCAACGCAGTGAAGTGTATGGGCTGTGGCGTCTGCGAGGACATCTGCCCAGTTGGAGCTGTCACCCTTGAGAGGGACCCATCCAAAGGCGAGCCTCTCGATATCGAGGAGTTGGTAAGCAAGGCGAAATAGGGCGATTGCCTTCTGATTCGCCCGGCCCCGATGGGGTTCGGGGCCTGCAATGCCTACGGGATAGGCCGGTGTAGCTTACACAAGATGGCTTCTTGTTGCAGCGCCTATGAGGCAGCCCCCTTAGTCAAATGCTCCAAGAAACGAGCTAGCCAGCGTTCCTCTTTTGGGACACACACCGGTTCAGTTGGGAGTAGTGGCAGTGATGAACCACTGACCGTGCAGAATGCAACTGCAAGCTCTTGTTTCCGTTGTGGTCAATACCGCATGGTCTTCCTTGCAACGAACACTACTATGCCAGCCAGAACCAAGTTTAGCCCGGCAAGAACAGAAACATTCAGTGCAATATCAGGCCAGCCGCCTCCCCGCTGGCTTATGTCAACGATTGGCTGGATAAAGTAGTAGGTCGGAAAGACCCGCCCTATCCATTGCGGAATCTGGGGAAACATATAGATCAGGGCTGGGCCGAACAACAGGATTCCCGCGAACTTCCAGAGGGCGAACAGGGTTGTGATGTCCTTTATCAAGGCCCCGGACAACAGGCCCAACTCTACAGCCATTATCGCGCCAAGCGCCAGCACCACAACCAGCAGCAGCGGCTCAGCGCCGAAAGCCGAGTTCAAAATCAGGATGACCATGCCCATTGCCAGACTGAGAATGACGCCAAGGAGACCCTTGGCCAGGAAGACATCCCCGATCGTGGTTGGGGTTACGACCAGCGCCTCCAGCGTGTTTTTCTGCTTCTCATTTATGAGCGAGGTTGGCGGCAACATGAGCCCGCCCAAAAACACGGCCATGAGGACGATTAACGGCAGCAGCCGGTCACTCCAGGGGATACTTACTTCGTCACCCAAGATGACGGACTCTATCTCAACAGGCACGTCCTGGCCGCCCAGCTCCCTTACCAGGTTAGCTATGGTCACCGGCAGTATGGTGCGGTTTTTAGCCAGGCTTTCCCCCCAGATATACGCCTCAATTCCCACTTTTTCTCCCCGGGAAACTGCGTCGTCAAAGCCCTCAGGAAGTACTATGCCCATATCGACGGCGCCACTTTGAACCGCCTGTCTCATGCCGGAAACCGTGCTGTACTCCTTGGTGATGACCGAATCGAGTTCCTGGGACATGACGACCAGTTGAGAGTTGCCTTCGTCCACTATTCCCAATTTGGGCTTGTCTGTAAACAGAGTGCCAAAAACCAGCGAAAACACCAGCGATATGACAATCGGGTAAACGATGGCGAAGACAAAGATGTAGTTCTTGGGGCCGTGTAGGAACTCCTTGCCCAGCAGAACAGAGACACGCTTGAGGCTCATCGGAACTTCCTCCTCAGCGCCATAATGCCGCCCCAAACGATGACCAGGTTAAACCCCAGGAGTATCAACAAATTGCGCCAGACATCACCCCAGCCGGCGCCAAAGTTCGCCGCCTGATGAACGGTATCAGCCAGATAGTACGAGGGAATGGCCTTGACCCAGCCTGAAATGGTGCCGGGAAACATAATGCCGAATGCGGGGATAACGAAGATGATGATCACGACAGAGCCCCAGGCCATCACCGACATCATGTCTTTAGCCAGCGACGCTATAAGGAAGCCAGCTCCGGTAACCAGCACGGCTCCAAGCAGCAGCGCAGTCAGAATAATTAGCGGCTGGCTGCTTACGCCGCCGACGATAGCCATGAAGAATACGGCCTGTGAGAAGGCCAGGCCAACTCCCATGAGCCCTTTGGCGGCGAACAGGTCCTTTACTTTCGTGGGGGTAACCAGCAGAGCCTGGGCGGTACCCCGCTCAACCTCCTCACTAATCAGGCTGGCCAGGGCCATGGTTTCAAACATAATTAGGGCGATGGCCAAAAGAGGACGCATGCGGTCCCGCGTCGGTATCTGTTCTCCCAGCATATCCCGGCCCAGAATCTCCGCAGACGTCTCAATAGCCAGCGGCTGCCCGGTCTGCAGATAGGCCAGTTCCCTTATCAGAAACTCAACGGCGTCTTTTACCTCCTCTGGGGCATCCGCGGGGAAATACAGGGTAACCTGGGGTTTCTCTCCCGAGGCAAACTTGTCCATTATGTCCGCTGGCAGGGCTATCCCGGCTGCATATTGGCCCTCAATTACCGCCTCTACGAGAGCCTCCTCGGATTCGACAGGTTCGATCCCCACGCCTTCTTCCGGTATCTGCTCAAGGACGGGTGGCACCACCGGTGCGTATAGGCCTAACTCCAGCTTCTCATTGACTGAGCTCGGCATAACAAGGTATATCGTTATATAGGTTACTATGCCGAGAGCAGTCACAAGCGCATAGAACCGGTTCCTGAAGAAAAGGGAGAGGTCTTTGGCTACCAGGGCCCTGATAATGCGGAAGTTCACTCGGTGAGCCTCCGCCCGGTAAGCTTGATGAAGATGTCCTCCAGACTGGCTTCCTCGCTGTGGATGGTGACTACTTTCTCCTGAGCGAATAGCTCGTGGATAGCCTCTGGCGTCTGAGGGGTATCCAGGGCGATTTCGCGCATTTCCAGTTCACCGCTTTCGTTGGAAACCTCGGCCTTAAGGGCCCGCTTGCCATACTGCTGTTTGAGGTTATGCGGGGTGTCGAGAGCCACTATCTTACCCTCATTCATAAAGGCCACCCGGTCGGAAAGCTTGTCAGCCTCCATCATGTCGTGGGTGGTGAGGAAAATGGTGGCTCCCCGCTCACGCTCTTCAAGAATGACACTCCTGATAGCTTCAGCCGATGTCGGATCAAGGCCGGAGGTGGGCTCATCAAGAAACAGAATTTGGGGCCGGCTGACAAGGGCACGGGCCACCATGAGGCGCTGCTTCAAGCCTTTTGAATAGTTCTCGACCCGGTCTTTCTCCCGACCGGCCAGGCCCACCCTCTTGAGCAGGGCATAGGCATCAAAAGAGCGAATGCCGAACAGGCGGGCGAACAATCGCAGGTTTTCCAAGGCACTCATCTGCTCGTAAAGGTTGGTATCCTCGAAGCAGACGCCAATCTCCCCCTGCACCTTCTCAGCATTGCTGGCAACATCCATACCCAGAAGCACCGCTCGTCCCGCTTTGGGCTTGAGCTGCCCGGTTAGCAGCTTGACTGCAGTTGTCTTGCCAGCGCCATTGGGGCCGAGAAAGCCCAGGATTTCTCCCTGAGCCACAGTGAAATTGATGTGGTCCACGGCGACGAGTTCGCCGTACCAGTAAGTTAGTTCCTCAGCAACAATCGCATCCGGGGCCACGTTAACTCCTTTCCGGCATCCTTTGATACTCACAGTCTCTGTCGCTTTTCCCCATTACCCCGTAGAGATAAAGAGACGATAACTCCCGAATCAACCTCTCGTTGTGCTCCGGTGCCGCAAACAGACC
>SOKG01000263.1 GCA_004376205.1 Dehalococcoidia bacterium
GGTTGTGTTTTCCAGCAAGACCAACAATCAGATCATAGGGCAGGCTATTGAGTTGAGCTACACCGACAGTTGTGTCCCTATTAAGCTCCTTCACGGTCATGTGGCGGGCCTGAACAATGTGGACTACGTTCTTTACCCCTGCGTCATAAGAATGGGCCTCAAGGAAGGGGATGAGAATCAGAAATATACTTGCCCCCTGGTGCAGGCATCCCCCTTTATCATACGTGAAGCACTCGGCATGGGGAAACGCCTGTTGATACCGACAATTGACTTCAGCAGGGGCGATGTCGATGTGATAAAGAACCTTGCAGATGTGGCAGTGAAGATGGGCTTTGGTCGGAAGCAGGGGAAAAAGGCCGCACTTTCTGGCATTGCGGCACAGCGCGAATTCGAGGCAGCAGAGGTTGAGCTTGGTGAGGAGCTAGTGGCGCGGCTTCACCGAACAGACCAATTGGGCGTCGTGCTTTTTTCAAGGTCTTATATGTCGCAGGATTCGGGAGCAAACCTGGGAATAGCTGAAAAGCTCGCCCAGCTCGGCGTGATGCCGATACCGCTGGACTTTCTGCCGCTTGGCTCCGTGAACGTCCGCGAATACTCAGACCGTCCGTATTGGTTCAACGAAAGCAAGCACATAGCTGGCGCTGCCTTAACCGTAGCAGACCCCCAGCTATTCGGGCTGGTGCTGACAAACTTTGGCTGCGGGCCAAACTCATTCATACTGAATCTTGTCGAAGACATAATGGGTGGCAAGCCCCTGGGACAGTTGGAGATCGATGAGCACGCTGCCGAAGCGGGGATTGTCACCCGCCTTGAGGCCTTCGTTGATACCATTAATGGCTTTGCTGGCTCCAGCAGGGCCGGTGAATCTGTTGACCAGGAGAGAGATATCCGCCGTGTAGCATATACGAGGTTCAGCGAAAACAAGATTGTGCTCTTGCCGAGAATGTGCGAGCATGCTGATGCGTTGGGCGCAGCGATGCAGGCGTTTGGGGTTGAAGCAGTGGTGCTTCCTGAGGCGGACGAAAGGAATATGCTCTACAGTGACAAGGTAACGTCGGGCAGGGAGTGCCTGCCGTATAGGGTGACTCTGGGCAGCTTCATGAGGTTGTTATATGGGGATGATAATGGAGGGGTTGACCTGCAGGATGTCGAGGGGTTTATGGCTGGTGCATTCGGGCCATGCCGTTTCGGCAAATATGCCGTGGAGCAAATCAGGATACTTCGTGAGTTGGGCTTCGATTTCCCGATACGAACCACGGTGTCCAATCACGGCTACCACGATTCGGACCTCGGTGCGGGATTCGAACGCTTAGCCTGGAGGGGCATTGTTGCAGTTGACTATCTGGAGCGGCTGCTGTGGCGAACCCGTCCCTATGAGAAGTCGGAGGGGGCAACAGAAGCGTTGTTCAACGAGTACTTGCTGAGGGTCGCCGACCTCATGCGTAGAAAGGAACCTCTCAACGATGTCATAAGGGAAGCCGCTCCTGGATTCAGGTCGCTGATCGATCCCAGTGAACCAAGAAGACCGCTTGTGGGGATTAACGGCGAGATCTTTCTGCGCTCCAACAAGTTCAGCAATAGCGATCTGGTCAGGGAATGCGAGAAGGCAGGGCTGGAGGCTATCGTTTCGCCTATCGCAGAGTGGTTCAAGTACGTAACACATAGGAATATCGAGGATGGTATCAGGGATAGGGACTGGAAGCGGATTATTAAAGGCAATATAAGAAAGCTCCTGCTGAATCGAGACGAGCATTCAGTAGCAGCCAATTTTGCAGATTTGGTTGAAGGCAAGGACCCTACAATAAAGGAGTTGCTGAAGTTAGCAGGGAGATATCTCTCTCCGAAGTGTGGGGGCGAGGCAATTCTCAGCATAGGTGCAGGGGTCGAGTGGCTGGAGGACCCGAGGTTTGCCGGCGTGATTTCGGTGATGCCGCATGGCTGTATGCCTGGAGGAACTGTAGCTGCCATGTCAGAGAAGCTCAGCGAAAAGTATGGCAAGCCCTGGATTAGCCTTACTTATGACGGCATCCTGGAGAGTAACAATCAGGCAAAGATCAGCAATTTTGCTGAGGTCATTAGATACAGCAGTAGAGGCGGGCTCGGGTCGGCACCTTAACCGGAGAGGGGCTCGACACGTCCCTGGTTTACCCTGAATAATACCGCCTGCTCCAGGAAATCGGGCTCAAACTGATCGAGGCTTGTTGTGGTCATCAGCACCTGTTGATAGCTGGTAACAGAGCGGAGCAGGTGACGCCGCCGCTGGACATCGAGTTCAGAGAGAACATCATCTAAGAGCAGTATCGGATGTTCCCCAGTCTTGCTCAGCATAAACTTGGCCTCAGCAAGTTTGAGCGAGAGTGCCACAGTTCTTTGCTGACCTCGAGAACCGAAAACCCCTAAATCTGTCTCATTAGTCAAGAAACGAAGATCATCACGGTGTGGTCCCACCAGCGACATCCCCTGAGCTATCTCTTTCTTTCGTGCTGCCTGTAGTGAACGGGCAAACAGCTCAGCAATCTCCTCGATGCGGGACTCTCCCTTCCCTCTCTTCTTATCGATGCTTCGGAGATAGGCTAATCTCAACTTCCCTTGATCGCTGCTGACCTCGTCATGGATGGCTTGTGCTAGATGTTCCAGCGCGGCTACCATATGATCTCGCTGGACTACTAGATAAGCGCCTGTCTGCACCAGTTCTTGATCCCAGAAGGAGAGCTCATCAGGGCTTGCCTGGTTAAAAGCTATCTGACGCAGAAGGCGGTTGCGTTGCCAGAGGACTCGGTGGTATCGCTGCAACTGGCGCAGGTAGTGGGAATCAATTTGAGAGTTTGTAATGTCAAGATAGCGGCGGCGCAGCGCCGGCTCACCTCCAACGATGTTGATGTCCTGGACGCTGAACAGCACGACGTTGATTTGGCCGACAAGGTCAACGGCGCGGCGCACTACGCCGTTCACTCGAATACGCTTATGGATGGGTGGAGCCTTGGGCGCGCTGTGCCACGGAGAGAAAGAGTCCTCGGCTTCGCTCAAGGCGGCGGGCTTGCCCCTGAGGGCGATCTCCAGGCTAAGATTTCCCCTGGCCTTCTGAACGTCAGCCGCAAGGCGGCAGACGGGAAGCTCCTCTCTTAAGGCAGACCAGTTAATAAGCTCTCTCTCGTTGGTGGCACGAGGTGATCTGCTGGTCGCCAGAAGGTAAATTGCCTCCAGGAGGTTACTCTTGCCCTGAGCATTATCACCCTGGAATACCATTATATTTGGTGGGAGCTCAAGCTCGAGGCTAGCATAGTTGCGGAAGTTGGTCAGGCTCAAATGCCGAATAATCAAACTTTTCCCTGTCCTTCCCCCAAGTCGGAACGCACCCGCTGAGGTAAATTTTCCCATCACCTACTCTACCCTGAATGTTCAGCAGGCGCAATATCCTTTGTTTCTCCTCGAAGGTGAGCTCGTCAAGCCTGTCGGATACAGTAGAACAGAACTCGCCGAATGTTTCTATGTTTGCCTCCATATCCGCCTGGCTGGGCTTGGGCATACCCAGCAAACCCTTAGCTTGCGATATATGTAACGCTGCAAGAAGTCTCCATTGAAGAAAAGTTTGAATACGTGGTGAAAAGTAAATAATGAACACGCATCGTAAACGATGGGAGGAAAAGTTAAGAGAAGTTAAGTGAACCATATTGACACGCCCAGCACTCCGTGGTATAGTGCTCTGGCCACGACATTCCCCGAATTGCATCGTGCCCACTCTGCCCGCCACTAGATAGTCCTTCTATGGGTATGCTCGCTTGAGAAATGCCATCCTACCGCATCTGTCCAGCTTGGAGGCGAAATGAAGAAGTCGATTTCAAGAGGGGTGTCAGCAGTACTGATTGTCACCGTGCTGGTTTCAGCACTTTATATTCTGCCAGTGACACGAGTACTGGCACAGGCGTCATACACCATCCCGAACGTGCCTCAC
Organism: Dehalococcoidia bacterium; assembly: GCA_004376205.1. Taxonomy (GTDB): domain Bacteria; phylum Chloroflexota; class Dehalococcoidia; order SZUA-161; family SZUA-161; genus SOKG01. The sequence continues at coordinate 3,953 of SOKG01000263.1, forward strand.
TACTATCAAGGGCAATTACCGTGGTGTGCTCCCGTTTCGCTAGAGATGGTGTTCGATTTTTATGGTCCACACATCCCGGCGTCGGAAATCGCGACCGTTGCGGGGACGACTAGTGGAGGAACAACTCATTCGGGGTTGAGGCGGGCGGCCCACTACAGCGACCTCAACGGGGGATACACAGCAAGAGGCCTCGGATACTCCGCGTTTGAGTATACAGATACGCAGCCTTGGTACAACATTCTGAAAGCCTTAATCCTTGCGGGCAATCCTATTATAGTGGGCTTAGACAGTTCCGGTGTAGGCCCAGAGTTCCCTCTTGGACATGCTGTGGTTGTAGTTGGCTTTGACTCGTGGGGAGTGGTATATCATGATCCAGCGATATCGGGAGGAGCCTATCTTCACATGTCCTATCAAGTTCTTGAGAGCCGCTGGTCAGTCAGTGACTACTGGGGGTTGTTCACCCGGCCATGGGAGGTCATTGCTGCGACTACTCCAATTGTCACAGGGTCTGTTTTTACTTTTGGAGCGACCGTAACGTACGTGGGCGCCTCCTCTCTTTACCCAGCCTCTTCCAGTCAAGCTACTATTACCCCACCATCTTCGGGTCGGGCCACACTAATCCCAGGAGAACCGGCGACCAAACAACTTGGCTCTGGAACCATGGCACCAGGAGAGACACAAACTGTCTCATGGCAACTGAGGTGTAATAATCGTGGGGTTGACACAATACGGGTAGAGGCCCAAGGTATCATATCGGGAACAACTCCATACCAATACACAGACAGAATCGGGGGTTCTGACAGTGTGCGAATCACACAACCCTGCTTTATCGCCACGGCAGCCTACGGTTCCTATCTCGATGGCCATGTGGAGACGCTGCGGAACTTCCGTGACCAATATCTCGTGCCCAACCCTGTGGGTTCGGCTATAGTGTCAACCTACTACAGACTCAGCCCACCGATAGCAGAGTTCATCGATGACCATCCCGTCTTGAAGCCGATGGTGAGGGCAGGGCTGTTGCCTGCTGTGGCCATGAGCACGGTAGCTGTCAACACGACATCGGCTGAGAAGGTGGCGATAGTGGGCTCGTTGGTGCTTGTTTCCGTTGCCCTCGCTATGTGGCTAAGTAGGCGGCGAGGCAAAGGCGTTATATCTTAGCTATAACGGCTCGGCTCTCATGCAGCCAGTCAGAGAAATCTGACCCTTACTAACTCTACCCCGAATATGCAAAAGGTGCAATATCTCACCCGAGTCGTTTGAGAACCCTGCTATTCTCTCACCCATCAACGCATGTTGGTGCTCCCCAATCACTCTGCTCGTTGACACTCGATATGTGTTGGATTAAGCTATCCCTACTAGAGGGTTTTGGGTAAGGCGGTGGCAACGGTACTCTCTGAAGATAAGCTCGGGGAGCCTGACTTCGCCAGGTGGATTGATGAGAGAATATGACTACATAATCGTCGGCAGTGGGATAGCTGGTCTTTATGACGCTCTGCTGGCCCAGGAGTTGGGCAGCGTTCTTATCCTCACCAAAGGTAGCATTGACGAATGCAACACCAAGCATGCTCAAGGTGGTATCGCCGTAGCCATCAGCAGTCTTGACTCACCTGAGCTTCACTTCCGGGATACGATGGCTGCGGGCGCTGGCCTATGTGACCCAGAGGCGGTGCACATTCTCACCGAGGAAGGTGCCGACCGTATTGCTGACCTCGTTAAGTTCGGAGTTCCCTTCGACACGGTCGAGGGCGAAATCGCTCTTACCATGGAGGCTGCGCATAGTATCCCCCGCATTTTGCATGCCGGCGGCGATGCCACTGGAGAACATATTGAGGTCACACTAAGCAACGCCGCGCGTTCATCGAGGAGCATTACCATTCTGGAGCACTGCCTCGCCACTGATATGCTTGTCCGCGATGGCGGCGTCTATGGAGTCGCCGCCTTGGACTTAAGGTCTGGGTCCGTAGAGGAATTTGGCTGTCGTTTCCTCATCGTGGCTACTGGCGGAATGGGACGGTTGTTTAAGATTAGCACCAATCCCGACATCGCTACTGGCGATGGTATAGCTCTGGCTTATGAGGCTGGCGCCGAGATTGCTGATATGGAGTTCTTTCAGTTCCATCCGACAGCTCTGCGTTTGCCCGGGGTGCCTTTGTTTCTTATCTCTGAGGCTGTGAGGGGTGAAGGAGGGGTCTTGCGCAATGCCAGTGGGGAACGCTTCATGCTTAACTACACGCCTGAAGGCGATCTAGCGCCCAGGGATATTGTTGCCCGCAGCATTGTTGCCGAGATGAAAAAGACTGGAACTGACCGCGTTTACCTGGATGTTACCCCTCTGCCGGCACGCATTGTCTCTGCTCGTTTCCCTCAGATCTACCGGTTTTGCCAGGCCCATGGCCTGGATATCACCTCCTCGATGATTCCGGTGGTACCTGCTGCTCACTACATGATGGGTGGGATAAGGACAAATTACTGGGGGGAAACCAACATCGCTGGTTTGTTCGCCAGCGGCGAGGTGGCATGTACGGGGGTGCATGGGGCCAACCGTTTGGCCTCGAACTCGCTGCTGGAGGTACTGGTCTTCGGCAAGAGGATTGTGGAAAGGTCTAAAGGAGAGGCCGATACAGCTAGGATTGCTGAAAGGGGAGCCTTTGCTCTCAAAGAGCGAGACACCGGTACACGTAGCTTTCCCAGTCTGAGCTTGACTGCCCTGCAGTCACTGCTGTGGGACAATGTAGGCATCATGCGCTCGGGGGAGAGGCTGGAGGAGGCAGCTACTGCGCTCGCCGCTTGGGAGAAGGACCTTAAGACGCCTACAGACCGCCCATCATATGAGCTGGCTAACATGGTGCTGGTGGGACGGCTTATGGCTGAAGCGGCTCTGATGAGGGAGGAGAGCCGCGGGGCTCACTTTCGCTCCGATTTCCCTGCGTCCTCCGACGCCTGGCTCAGGCATATCGTGTTCCGTAAGACTGTCTAGTCTACTCGGAGGGGAAAGGAACTGGTGGGCATTTTGTGGGGAAAACAGGTTGAGCAGATAGTTGACAGCGCCCTGGCCGAAGACTCGGTCTGGGATGATGTCACTACTGAGGCGCTGA
>SOKG01000187.1 GCA_004376205.1 Dehalococcoidia bacterium
AACCGCTAGGTTGTAGGTTCGAATCCTGCTCGGGGAGCCATTCTGTATAAAAGGTAAAACTCCCATCGTCTCCATAGGTGGGCTGTCAGGCAGTATCGGGATAGTGTAGATAACCTTCACTTCCGAGTTCCCCACTTCAATCCTCTCCACAAATGATTTCAGAAACGCTTTCTGCTCCACTATCTCGGACTCCTCAAGTAGCCACTTCAGGTCTTTCACGTATGCCCTGATGACATCGGGGTCGGCAGGCTCGATAGTGCGGTAGCACAGGGCTTCTTCAGCCTCTGCCTTCGCCTGCTGAAGTTCCTCCTTCTTCTGAAAGAGGGCCTTTATCCGCGGGGCCAGCACCCCGCCCTCAAATTCTCCGGTTTCCAGGGCGTCGTAAAGCTTCCCCAGCCTGTTGTCGGTCTCTGCTATCTGAGCCTCAAGGAGCTCAAGCCTCTCCCTCTCCTCGTCGCATGTCTGGGCCAGTTCCTCATTTGTCAGCCTCACCAATTCCTCAAGGTTATCCTCGGTCAGGATATACTTCCTGATTCTGCCAACGACGAACTGCTCGATTCTATCCTTGGGCAGGAGTGGAGTATGGCAAACTTCCCTACCCTTTCTGCGGGCATTGCCGCACATGTAGTAGAAAAACCTCCCTGACTTCACGGCATGGCCTATCATGGCTGTGTCGCACTCGTTACAGCGGATCATCCCACTCAGGATGTATTCGCTGTGGACCACCCTGGGGTGAGTTACTCTGGGAGCCCGCGCAGCTAGCTTTGCCTGGGTCTGGTCGAAGGTATCTCGGTCAACGATGGCAGGCCAGGCCCCTTCTACGCGAACCGGAGGACGTCTGTCGCTTGCGCCAATCTGCCTTTTCTTCCGCTTATCCCAAACCAGCACCCCTGCATATGTCTCGTTGCGGAGAACGTTGCGCACTGAAGTGGTGCCCCACTTCTTGCCTGTCCTGGTGGTCAATCCATCACGGTTGAGACTCTTAACGATCTCCTTGAGCCCTTGACCCGATATGCACTCCCTGAATATTCTCTTCACAACCAGGGCTGTTGCCGGGTCAGGCTCGAGCTTACTCCTCTGGATCTCTCCCTCTTGTACCTTCACTCCTCTATAACCATAGGGAATATGACCGCCAGTATAGAAGCCCCTAGATGCGCTCTCCCTCATGCCTCTCACCACATCCTAGGAAAGGTTAGCCGAGTAGAACTCGTCAATAACCTCGATAATACCTTCAAGCAGCCTCCCCGAGGGCGTATCTTCCACAGGCTCGTTGATGGAGACGACCTGGATGCCCTGCTTTCTGAGCAGCGACTTGTTCACTTGGCTAGCCTCGCTGGTTTTCTACTTTGGATTGAACATAAGGGCGGATTGTTTTGTCATAGTTTGTCATTTTTGAAAGACAGCGAGAGAGATGGAAAGCAACGCTACTCCAAACAGGGACTTCCCAATCAGTAGGTTAGGAACAGATAAGACAGGCAGCGATTGGTTGGTAGAAGTGTGCAACTATGGCCCATCTGACCCTTGGGTTATGTTTGCAGCTTGGCCGGCTGATCTTCCAACAAGTCGTCGGGACTATCCGATGGTAGTGGTGAACGTATGGATTAAGTCCGGTGTTGCGGCAAAAATAGGTGATATTGAAGTACGTGATCCTTCCCTGGAGAATCGTGGGATTGGCTCTCTGATCCTAGACTTCTTGATTCGATGGTTGCGGCAAATCGGTATAGTTCGTTTATACGGTGACGTGAGTTCCATGGATTCTAATCATCTCGACAAACTGAAACACTTCTACGAGAAGCATGGCTTTTACTTCGAGCTGTATCCTCCTGGCGATCCCCGGCTTGCCAAAGACCCAATGACAGTGGGTCGGGTAGAACGGCAACTATGACCCCCTGAAATTGACCGCTAGTCCAAGCCATTGTTGGTCTCCTCGCTTCGGAGCAGCTCTTCAAAAAAGGAACCTTTTTCGCAAAGCTACACTGCACTCGAACCGCTGCTTTGTGGAGAGCCGGTGAGATTGACAAACTCTGATCGAGTGGTATCATGGTTCTAGAAACCTGTTATAAGTTTGCTATTCCCGAACCTGTTCTATTACCCAGGCATTCCCCAGGCCATGGATGATCAAACCCTAATCAGGTAGTAAAGAAAGGAGGCCATCCATGAGCTACACGGACAAAACCCTCACTTGCTTGGATTGCGGCATAAGCTTCACCTTTAGCGCTTCCGAGCAGGAGTTCTTCGCTTCCAAGGGCTTCACCAATGAGCCAGGGCGTTGTCCTGACTGCCGGGCAGCCAGAAAACAACAGCGCGGTGGTGGCTACGGTGGCGGAGGCTACCAACGTCAGAGGGAAATGCATCCGGCCGTCTGCGCCTCTTGTGGCAAAGACTGCCAGGTGCCCTTCGAGCCCCGAGATGGGCGACCGGTGTACTGCTCTGACTGCTACACCCCTCCAAGGCGATAGACAACTGAGCAGTGAGCCAGAGCGTTGGCAGAGCACTGCCACGCGGAACCACGATGAGGATGATAGGCAGGTGGGAATGGTGCCCGATTCCTCTTTGTTGCCAATCATGCAGTGTGCATCGCAACATTTTCTGCGCTTTTACCACTTTTACGCGCTTAGCCCTAAAGTGATCTTGAGTTTATTTGACAGATAACCGATCGCAGTCGTTTGCAGCAGTTTTTCCATTTTATTTAAGGGGGTTTGAGATGGGGAATGAGTGCGAGACAGTTCATGATGACGATTGCAAGCAGTGTATTCATCACTGGTTAATAGATCAGAGGAATTTGGGGGTTTGCAGGAAGTGCGGAGCGAGTAAGCAGTTTTCCGGTTCGTGGAGCGCCGTGAGCATACAAAAGGCTTGGTGCAATAGGTCTAGTAAGGTGCCACCTAGTGTTCAGGGCGCCAAAAGCTGACGTTTCGTCCGCACTGATATGCTAATTGGTCTTTTAGCCCAAAGAAGGGAGCAATTGGAATATCCATGTAGCGAATCTAGCGCGTGAAGTCACTGAAGAAGAGTTGCGGCGAACCTTTGAACCATTTGGGCAAGTTGCAGCAGTCAGGATAGTCACGGACAGGTACAGCGGCGTATCCAAAGGCTTTGGCTTCGTAGAGATGTCAGCCAAAGCCGAAGCTCAAGCTGCCATCGAAGGTCTGAACATGAAGGAGTTGGCAGGGCCCACGCTGGATGTCGGTGAAGCACGCCCTCCTCGTGCAGCATGAAAAAAGGAGACATTTTATCTGGACCGATTTTTGGGAGCAGGTCATAACAGCTCACTGCGCCCGACCGCAAAGAGCGCGCGTATTATGCTCCGGTTCTCAAATCTGATGATTTGGGTATAGTACTCACATAGTAATCGACATATAATTGAAAGGAACAGAAGACATTGCTGCGCAATATCGTCAAGATAGATCGGGACAAGTTGTCCAACAGCGGGGATGAGCAGGATTCAACATCCCCTCCAAGACAGCCGGACAATGAGGCGGACCTGGGGAAGCCAGGAGAGCCCAAAGCGCAAGCCGGACGCCTCACCTCTAAACCCTGGGATTACCAACGGAGTCAAAGTCGCAGACAGACAGCCCCCGAAAACAGACCTACTTCGTCATCCCCCAAAGAGAGGGCTAAAATCATGCCCGAGACCACATGGGATCCATTGGAGTTTCACGTAGCGCCAGCCAAAGGGAAGACACGCTTCCATGACCTGGACCTGCCGATCGAGATCATGCATGGGATCTGTGATCTTGGGTTTGAATACTGCACGCCTATCCAGGCCGCGACACTGCCAAAGGCCCTTGCAGGCATGGATGTCACAGGCAAGGCACAGACTGGTACCGGCAAGACCGCCGCCTTCTTGATCACCATCCTCACACACTTGATACGCAGGCCGTCAAGCGAGAAACGCCGACCCGGTACGCCCCGCGCTCTGATCATGGTTCCCACACGCGAACTGGCTCTGCAGGTCAATAAGGATGCGAGTCTACTGGGGAAATACTGTCGATGCAAGGTTATTGCCGTGTTCGGCGGGATGGACTACCAGAAACAGAAGCAGATGCTGGCAGAGAGGGTGGTTGATATCGTTGTGGCCACCCCCGGACGGCTGCTGGATTTCAAGCGACAGGGTGACGTACACCTGGGCAAAGTCGAGATACTAGTTATCGACGAAGCTGACGAGATGCTCAATAGGGGCTTCATACCCGACATACGGCAGATTGTACATAGTACCCCGCCCAAGGCGCAGCGGCAGACTATGCTTTTCGGTGCCACGCTCACATCCCAGGTGACCCGGCTTGCCTCGCAGTGGACTCGCAATCCCGTTACAGTTGAGATCGACCCCGAGCAAGTAGCTGTCGATACCGTCGACCAGGTGTTGTACCTTGTCAGGACCAGGGAAAGGTACACCATCCTATACAACATGATCACTCAGCAGAACCTCAAGCGGGTTCTTGTTTTCTGCAACCGCCGGGATCAGACTCGCAGACTGGCAGATCGGCTCAGGGCTCATGGCATCAGTTGCGCCGTACTCTCCGGCGATATCGCTCAAAAGAAGCGAATAAGGACGCTTGAGGATTTCCGTTCGGGCAACATAAGGGTTATGGTAGCCACAGATGTGGCCGGGCGCGGTATTCACATTGACGACATTAGCCACGTGGTCAACTACAACCTGCCGCTGGACGCGGAGGACTACGTCCATCGCATCGGCCGCACCGGCCGGGCCGGTGCCACCGGAGCCTCGGTCGGCTTCGCCACCGAGGATGAGTCTTTCCAGATCCCAGCTATTGAGAAATACCTAGCACAAACACTGCGCTGTGTGTATCCAGACGATGCATTGCTCACTCCAGTGCCACCCCCCGCGGCGGGCGATTTATCGCAGTCACGACAGCGAGACTCACGGCCAAGGCGTCGTCGGAGCAACAGGTAAGGCAAGGCGTAGGGTAGGTGGAATGAAATGCAACCAATTCCCGTGTCCAATGGCTTGTCCTTTCGATCTTTGCTAATTTTGCAAATCTTTTACGCGGTAGAGGGTTTTAGCTGCCTTCGGTGTCTATTGGTGGATGAAAAAGCAGGGCTTGCTTCCAAGTAAGGTAAAGTGACCAGAAGATAATCCCTCATTCGAGACAGAACAGAGGGTAGTGCCAGGGCTGAGAGGTGATAAGGTTGGGACAGCTGCACCGTGACAATATTAGAAACATAGTTATTGTTGCCCATGTTGACCACGGAAAGACTAGCTTGGTAGATGCAATGCTCAAGCAAAGCAAGATCTTCCGCGACAACCAGCAGGTAGGTCAGTTCATCATGGATAGCAATGCCCTGGAGCGTGAAAAAGGCATCACCATCTTGGCCAAGAACACTGCAGTGATCTACCGGGGCACCAAAATCAACATAATAGACACACCAGGGCATGCCGATTTCAGCGGAGAGGTGGAGAGGGTAGTGAAGATGGCTGATGGCTGCCTGCTTTTGGTGGATTCTATTGAAGGGCCCATGCCCCAGACCAAATTCGTGCTTCGCCAAGCTCTGGCCAAAGGCCTGAAACCCATTGTAGTCATCAACAAAACAGACAGGAGTAACTCCCGTATAGACGAGGTGGTCAGGGAAACTCAGGACCTCTTCTTGGAGTTGGCAACTAGCGCCGACCAGCTTGATTTCCCCGTGCTCTATGCCAGCGCCAAGGGCGGCATTGCCGTGACCGAGCCGGGCGCTGAGGGAAAAGACTTGGTGCCTCTCTTCGAATGCATCCTCCAGCAGGTGCCTCCTCCCCTGATCGAGGAAGGACCTCTTCAGATGCTGGTATGCAGCCTTAATTACGACAGCTACAGAGGCAAGATCGCCATTTGCAGGATCTACCGGGGTAAGGTGGCACCGCATGATAGAGTGGTAGTCATAGATAGCGATAACAATATCACAGAGTACGAGGTTAGCCAGGTATTCACATATCTGGGTCTTAACCGTCTGCAGGTAGAAGAGGCCAAGGCGGGTGACATCGTCGCAATCACCGGCCTTAAGAAGGCCAGCATCGGTGTAACCGTTGCCAGCTGGGAGCGACCTGAGGTCCTGCCAGGCATAGAGATAAGCGAGCCCACGGTGAAGATGACGCTCGGGGTGAACACATCCCCATTTGCCGGGCTAGAGGGGCGTTTTTGCACCTCCCGCCAATTGAGGGAGAGGCTTCACCGCGAGCTAGAAACCAATGTCGCCTTACAGGCAGACGATACGGACAGTGCCGATGTCTTCCTGATTGCAGGTAGAGGTGAGCTACATCTGGCTATCTTGATTGAGACTATGCGCCGCGAAGGCTACGAATTCCAGGTCTCCAAGCCAGAGGCCATCACTAGAGTATTGGATGGCAAACTCCAGGAGCCTGTGGAAGGGCTGACCATCGACACTAGAGAGGACAACATAGGGTTCCTGATGGAGATTCTCAGCAAGCGGCAAGCCCAGCTCACCAATATGCATAACGATGGACAAGGCAATGTGCGCATGGAATTTCGCATCCCCACACGCGGGATCATCGGGTTCACCAGTGCTTTCATCACTGCCACCAGAGGCGAAGCAGTGATGAACACCCTCATACTGGGCTACGAGCCATGGTATGGCGAGATTACGCCCGACCGCGACGGAGCTCTGGTGGCGGCTGCAAACGGCGTAGCGGTGACGTATGGCTTGAACCACGCTCAGGGACGAGGCATAACCTTTATCGAGCCGGGGACACATGTCTATGAAGGCATGATAGTGGGTTTGAACTCTCGCGCCCAAGACACGGCCGTCAACGTCTGCAAGGAGAAGAAGCGAACCAATGTCCGTTCCTCAACCGCAGACATCGCCATAAAGCTGACCCCAGCCGTGAAGCTGAGCCTGGAGCAGGCACTGGACTTTATCAAAGATGATGAACTGGTCGAGGTGACACCCAAGAGCCTCAGGCTGCGCAAGAAATTGCTCACCCAGGCGGAGCGACTCAAAGCCCGCCACACCGCATAGGTTACAGAGGATCGATTGTAGGGGCATTTCCTGAACCGCGCTACCCCCCCCCCGCTCGATTATTGGCCCCCC
>SOKG01000050.1 GCA_004376205.1 Dehalococcoidia bacterium
CCTGGCTGGGTCGCCCTTCCCTCCTGAAGAAACTGCCGGGGATTTTCCCTGCGGCGTAAAGCCTCTCTTCGTAGTCTATAGTAAGCGGCACAAAATCTAGCCCTTCCCTGGTTTCAGCACTGGCACACACGGTAACCAGAACTACGGTCTCACCGTAGTGGACAGTGACCGCACCGTTAGCCTGCTCAGCAAGCTTTCCGGTTTCGATGCGCAGGGTCTTTCCGGCAACATCACACTGAAAATCGTTTGTCATCTGGTTCTAGCCTCTTTCCTATTGTCCTACCAAGCCCTCTCCTACTTCCGAAGCCCGAGCCTTACTATCAGCTGCCGATAGCGACTCACATCGTTATTGCTCAGATATTGCAGGAGGCGGCGCCGTTGCCCCACGAGCTTCAAAAGACCTCTCCGCGAATGGTGGTCATGAGTGTGGGACTTGAGGTGTTCAGTCAGCTGATTTATCCTCTCAGTAAGCAGCGCAACCTGGACCTCGGTTGAGCCGCTATCCCCCTCCTTAAGCTGAAATTCGCGGACAATAGTCTCCTTCTTCTCTTTTTCTATCATCAGATTACTCCATTTCGCCCACGAAGAGATATTATAACATAGGACGAGAGATCATGTAAATTGGCCTTTTCACGCATTCCTGGTTTCCGGCTTGTCTCGAGGAATAGACGATGTGAGGAAGACTAGGCTCTGCTAGTAGGAGACCTGCGTGAGAAAGGGAAGCCTATGCTCCAGGATTGGCTAGTTCAGCGAGAACGTCGAGCCCTCTTCGGTCTTAGTGACTTCGATGCGCACCGGGAAGGCATCCTTTAGCTCCTCGATATGGGTGATGACCAGTATCTTCTGGAAGTCATCCTGAATCGAGTTTATGGCCTCAACCAGTTTTTCCCTACCAGTGCTGTCCTGTGTGCCGAAGCCTTCGTCGATGATAAGTGTCGGCAGCGGCGCACCAGCTCGCCTTGCCAGCAGCTTGGACAGGGCGATGCGCAAGGCGAAATTGACCCTGAAAGCCTCTCCACCGCTGAACAGCTCGTAGTTGCGAGTGCCCAGCTCGTCCGATATCTTTATCTCCAGGGTCTCGATGGTATCTCCCTTCTTGGTATCGCGCTGGCTCTCGATTTTCAGGTGCATTCGGTTGTCTGTCATCCGGCCCAGCAGCCGGTTAGCCTCCTCCTCGATCTCAGGAAGAGCCGACTCGATGATCATGGCCTGTATTCCTTTCTTGCTGAAGGCAGTGGCCAGTTCATCGTAAACACTTTTCTCCTCTGCCACTGACTGCAGTGCCTTGATATTCTCTTGCCTTTCCATTTCCAATTGAGCACAGCGACGCAGGTTTGTTTGTATCTCGACTAGCTTGTCCTGTAAGCTTCGCTCCTGTTCTTTGAGTTCACGGTAGGATTTTTCAGCCTGATTGAACTCATCCTCAATGCGGGGCAGAGATTCCATCTCCGCCAGGATCGCTTTCCCTTTTTCGGTATTCTCCCGAAGCGCGGCACGCAAGTCCTCCACGGCCTTCTGTGCGTCAGCCAGGGCTTCCTGTTCTTGAGGGAGAGATCTTTCCGCTTCAGTTCGCTCTCTCTCCAACACCTCTGCCCGGCGTTCACACTGACTCCGCTCCGTGGTTATCGTGGTCTCCAGTTTGCTCACTTCTTGCCTTAGATTTGTTAACTCCCCTTCTTTTTGCTGTTTCTCGCTTAGGTTGGTTCGGTAGGCATCGCCCTTCTCTTGCCCCTGGGCTTCATAGTTAACCATGATTCGTTCTCGCCCCTCCACGCCCAGCTCCGTGCCACACAGAGGGCACTCGGCTTCCCCCTGCCCAAGCAGGTCAAGCTTGCTTTTTAGTTCCTCCATTTCCTTTTTCAACTGGACGTTGGTAGAGCTGAGGTAATGGATTCGATTGGAAAGCTCCTCGGCGCGTTCTCTCCTCTCACCCAGGTCTCGCTCCAGCTTGGTCAGCTCATCTAATCGTGCCCGTGTGCTGGCAAGGTCCTCCTCGTAACTCGACAACACCTTCTTGTATTTCTCAATCTTGGAACGGTGTTCTTCAGCGCGAATATCTAGATAGTGGAGTTGTTGATTCGCCTGCTCGATTTGCCTGCCGATTTCCTTATACTGCTCGTCCCTGTATTTCAGAGCTTCCCTGGTTTGTCGCAGCGTTGCGAGTGCTGATTCCTGTTTCTCCACCTCGCTACTAATCATGGAGAGAGCTGCCTGCGTTTCCTGTAGCTCGGCCTCATATTTCCCCTTTTGTTCTAGCTGTTGCTCGATTCGGGCGAGGTCATCGCTGCGAGTGCGCTGCTGGATTTCTTTCTCTTTGCTCTGGTCTTTGGCAAGTTTCTCCAGGTCATCGTACAGCGAGAGGCCGAGGATATTGGCAAGGACCTCCTTTCGCTCTCCGGGCCTCTTCATGCTGAACTCATCAGCGCGACCCTGAAGCAGCAGAGCGCTGTTGATGAATGTCTCGTAGTCCATGCGTTGTATCTCGATTATCTTTCGCTGCGTTTCCCCAATGGTGTTGCCGGTGATCGGGGAGTAACCCTGCGGAGTAGCTATCTGTAGCTCCAGAATGCTCTGCCCCGTGCCTCGCAGACCACCCTTGGTAAGCTTGCCCTTGGTGCGCTTACGCAGCACGCGATAGCTGTTTTGGCCTACGGCGAACTCGAACTCAACCTCCATCTCCCCCTCGCCTAGATGGATCAAGTCATCATCGCTTTTAGCTCTGGCTTTTCCCCACAGTGCCCAGGTGATGGCATCGAGTAGCGCTGACTTGCCATTACCATTGTCGCCGCAAAGGCAAGCCACGTGGAAGCTATCGAAGTAAAGCGACGGCACGTTATCGTGGTAACACATGAAGTTTCTCAGAGCAAGCTTAATTGGTATCATTGTCGTCGCTCAGATTACGTATTCCTTCCCTTCTTCGGGTCTCACCACTTCTGAGTTGGCAGGCACGATTTGGTCGAATATCTCAGGATAGCGCGTGTGAACGGAGAAAACTGCTTTGGGGTTGATATCATGTATCAATTGCTTTATCTCAGCCCGTGAAGCATGCCCAGATGCGTGAACATAAAGGGGCTCGTGTGTCGGAGAATTGATGTCGAAGTGTCGAAGCCACATTCTCACTCTTTCCTCATCAAGTCTCATCTCCTCATTGAAGGGTTCACTTGAAGCGCGTATATACGTACTGCCCTGTGCAGGTCTCAGATCGACAAGCTCGTTGAAATCGTAGTAGTCCAGGTGAAGGAGATATTTGGATGGATTCTGCTTTATCTCGTAGGCCCTGATGCCGTTGGTGAAGTGCTCAAGGTTGATTGTTGATGGGTCACCTCTGTCCCAGTCAACGCTGTAGCCAGCATCGTATTTGGAGGAGACGTAATCACCCCTGCTATATATCATGTTTTGCTTTCTTTTAAGGTAAACTCGCACCGCTTCTTCGCCTGAGACATCAGTTATGCCTAGCTCTTCGATGTGCTTCAGTCTGTTGAGCAGAAAGGCGAGCTTTGGTGATATCACCAGTATCCTGTTTGTCCGTTCAGCTACATTCTTCATCGTTTGGTATCTGGTTATATCCTTCCATGCGAACCCGACCATGGCCAGGCCTTCCGTTTGGGACACTAGGTCTAGGCAACGTTCCTCCACGCTACTCTCGCTATCGGGAGTATCCTTATCTATCCTTGTTCCCTCGATAATTAAAACATCGGGTGTCACATCCTTCAATGAGCTTCTGAAGTTCTCCGTCAGGTCGCTTCTGCTGCCGTGGAAACGCAGATCGCCTGTGTAGACGATGGTCTGACCGTCGGAGGTGGTAATCAGAAACGCCACAGCCCCGGGCACGGAGTGGTCAACGGGGAACGACTGCACCTCGATATCTCCTATGCCAATGCGCTCAGTGAGAGTTCTGTATTCTCTTTGCACAGGTTCCGTGGTGACAGTGTATGCTCCGGGGAAATAGGAGCTCTTCCCCAGCGTAGAGAGCGCTCTCTTCTTGGCTACTGTGAATTCATGCTCAAATCCCCCCTGGCCTACGGCTTCGGCAGTCTCGATGACAATCTTGGTGATTTCCGAACAGTAGATAGGTATCTTCTCATCCAGAAGAGAGATGTATTGGAAGTGATCCAGGTGTCCATGCGAGATCAGCACCCCTTGAATGAAGGGACTTCCGTTCTTTTGGGCAACCTCGTCATAGCTCTTGACATCGCTTATCCAGAGGGACATATCGTCACAGCCGATCTCCTTCATGATATCTTCGATACCGTTGATCTTCAGCAGGTCGTTCCTATAGATTCCGTCCATTCTTGGTGTCATCCCGAGTTCCATCAAATCTCTCAGGCCGTTATTCGTCCTCGGCTGGAGGTACTCTTCATAGAAGTCGCCCTTCCTATCGAAACACATTCCAAAGTCCAGGAAAATCCTGGTGCCTTTGTCTTCCAGCAGGATTTTATTGCCGCCAATCTCTTTTACCCCGCCGTAGAAAGTCAGCGATGCCACCGGGGCCCTCCTTCTTGTTAGAAATCTGGCTCTTCTTCCTCCCGGGCTATGCTAAGGATTTCTTCCTTCCTGGGACAGATCTCGAGAAAATCGCAAGTCCCGCAGTAGCTATTTATGGTGGCTGGATACTTCGTCTCGGAGAGAATCCTGTCAACCGTTCCGACAACATAATCAGCGGCTTGCTCCAAATCTGCGGCAGTTGGCCCAAGGGTTTGGAATTCACCAGCTTCCAGATAGAGATAGGAAACCTTGCTAACCGGTAGCTTCTGCTCCTTAGAAAGAACCACGGCGTAGATATAAAGCTGGTTGCGGTCTATCTCTTCTGGCATTTTGCCGGTCTTATAATCGATGATGTGCAAACCGCCCTCGGCTTCTTGATCAACTCGATCTATTCTGCCAACCAAAGTGATCTTTGCTGACAGCTCCGCACTATGGAAGTCTTCCAGCATAAGTGGCGCAACGGATAGGTCTTGGCTCTGGGCAAACCAGCGCACTTGGCTAAGCGCCCTTTCGCCCCACTGTTTTTCGTCATCCAGGTCCTTGAACCCCTTACGGTTACGCTGCCATTTCTCACGTAACAAATCCTCCAGTCTTGCCACGGTTCGCTCTTCAACGGGAACAATGGAGAGGAAATCCTTGAGCGCAGCGTGGATGTGGTCGCCCATGGTGAAGTAGGGCCGCGGCTTGCCATAGATTCTTGCCAGGTCATCGATATAGTGGAACTTGTACTGCCTGGGGCACTGCTGAAACATCCTTAGCCTAAAGGAGGAAGCTCTAAACACTATTCCTTCCCTCTTGTATCAGCCTTTCCCCGTATTCCAGAAGAATCCGGGCTCGCTCTTTGGGCGTCTTCCTGGATTCAAGGTATAACTTCAATGCTTCCAGGGGAGTTATTCCTTCAGCTGAATGAGCTCCCAGCCTGCTGCGGTGCTCTCGCTCTACCTCTTTATTAATAGCGGCGATGAAGTATGCCTCCTTGAGCGCTTTTCGTATCTCGTTTTCCTGAACCAACCCCTCTTTTATCGCTGAGACCTTGATCTGCAGGCGGACTATGGCCTCCTCAAAGTCCTTCCTGGCAAGGGCATGAAGAACTGCGCCAGTAGGGTCATCGGTATTGGCGTCAACCTTAATGGTTAGGAATCGTCGCGCTTTCACCTGGTGGAATTGGCAGGACCGCACCCGCTTACCTCTAGCGGCGGCCTCATCCAGTTCCACGAGGTAAAATCCCTTCTCCTGATCCTCGTCACCGAAGTCGATGGTTTGCAGGCTTCCCGGGTAGACAACAGGTGCCGGGTGGTCAACCCTCTGCTGATTGTGCATGTGGCCGAGCGCCACGTAATCGAAGGCGGGATTGGCGATGGTGCCCTGGAGCAACACGTAGTCCCGGCCCATGAGCATCGTTTTCTCTGAACCGGGCGTAGCGCCTGAGTGCATCAGGTGTCCGGCAAGGATGGCTGGCAGACCAGGATCGAGAGAGTCCGCTTGGGCACTAAGCCAATCTGTCAGCGTTTGTTGTATCCTTTCATTTATCTGGTCGGGGGATAGGTTCTTTGTCTCTTCGCGGCTCAACAATTTGCTGCGTGTTACCCAGGGTAAAGCTGTGATCTGCAACGGGCCTTTCCTTGTCTCCAGGCGAAAGGTTTGAGGCTGATTGGCGACGGTTACATTCTCGATTGCCAGGGTGTCGAATATCTCCACTGCGGTGGCTCGCCCTATTGCATGGGGCAGGTCATGGTTACCCACCAGAAGGAAGACGGGGATATTGCTGGTACTTAGCTGCCTGATGCGCCTGGCGAACTCGCGCTGATAGGTCTGACTGGGGTCACGGCTCTTGTAGGCATCGCCGCAGAAAAGGACCAAGTCCACGTCATTATTCAGGGCATAGTCGATCAATTGATCCAGAGCAGCCAAGAAATCACTGAGGCGGGAGGATAGGCCTGTGATGGGGTCGATGCGCCCATAGGTCTCTATACCGAGGTGCAGATCAGCGAAGTGAAGTATGCGCATCACCTATTCCCGTGAGCTACAGTCCTACTCAGGAACCCTCAAGACCCCTGCGCCTTGAATTTTGCCCTGTTTGAGCAGCAGCAGAGAGTGGTTCGCCTCCTCCAGTGCGAATGCCTGGACTTCCGTACGAATCGGGATCTCTGCCGCCAGAGAAAGGATGTCCTCAGCATCCTTTCGGGTGCTATTTGCCACGCTCCTCACGGTCTTCTCGTAATAGAGGTGCTCCTGATAGTCCATTTCTGGGATGGGGGTCATATAGATTCCCGCAAGTGCAAGGGTGCCGCCCTTTTCCAGAACCCGCAGGGCATCGAGCACCAGTTTTCCTGCGGGGGCGAAGATAATGGCGCTTTGAAGCTTTGCCGGGGGCTCCTCTTCCGCCCTCCCTGTCCAATCTGCGCCCAGCTTTCGGGCGAGGTTGCGGTGCTCCTCGCTTCTGGAGAATACGAACACCTCGCAGCCCCAGTACTTCGCCACCTGAATAACGATGTGAGCCGAAGCGCCGAATCCGTAGAGGCCGAGACGTCCGCCCTTTTCGATGTC
>SOKG01000185.1 GCA_004376205.1 Dehalococcoidia bacterium
CACAATCCACCCAGCTCCCCCCAGGCATTCGAGTTGTTCAGGGATAAGCCTTTCGCCTTCTTCCTCGACAGCGGCATGGACCCCCAAAAGCTGGGGCGCTACTCCTTCATGGGCAGCGACCCCTTTCTGGTGATGAGAAGCCGCGGCAAAGAGATTTCTTTGCTCAGCCCCGAAGGCGAGAAGGTCGTCTTCGGCAATCCCTTCGACGTGCTGGGGGAACTGCTCCAGGAATACAGGCTTGACGGGAATCCCACCACGCTGCCCTTCGTCGGGGGAGCGGTGGGCTACCTGAGCTATGACCTGGGCCATTTCATCGAGAAGCTGCCCTCCGCAGCAGTGGATGACCTGCAGCTACCCGAGTGCTATCTTGCCTTTTACGATGCAGTTATCGTCTTCGACCACCTTGATGGCAGGGCCTACATCGCTGCCACCGGCTTCCCGGAAAGGGGGAGCAGCAGGAAAGCCAGGGCCGGGGCTCGCGTTGAAGAGTTGCGGCGATTGCTGGCTGATGCACCCCACCCGGATGATTACGACAACGCGTCCTTTGAGCAGCCTGTCGATAGCCCGGTCGGCTTGCGCTGCAACTTCACCCACGACGGCTACGTCGAGGCGGTGGAGACCGCCAGGGAATATATCAGAGCCGGCGACATATTCCAGGTTAATCTCTCCCAACGATTCGAGGCCGATATGCCTTTGCCCCCCTATGAACTCTACCGGCGGCTGCGGTGGCTCAACCCCGCCCCCTTTGCCAGCTATCTCAACTTCGATGGCGTGACCGTGATCAGCGCCTCTCCCGAAAGGTTTCTGCGCTTCCGCAACGACCTGGTGGAGACCCGGCCCATAAAGGGCACCAGGCCCCGCGGCAAAGACCCGATGTCCGATCAGGCGCTGGCCCAGGAGCTGGTGCACAGCATCAAGGATCGGGCGGAGCATGTGATGATCGTTGACCTGGAGAGGAACGATCTGGGGCGAGTTTGCCGCTACGGGACGGTGACGGTCAGCGAACTGATGGCCTTGGAGAAGTACGCCACTGTGTTTCACCTCACCTCAACCGTTGAGGGACGGCTTCGCCCGGGTAAGGGCGTTATCGACCTGCTCAAGGCCACCTTCCCCGGCGGCTCGATCACCGGTGCCCCCAAGGTGAGGGCTATGGAGATCATCGACGAGCTTGAGCCCACCCGCAGGAGCGTCTACACCGGGTCCATCGGTTACCTCGGCTTCGACGGAGGACTCGACCTCAACATCGTCATCCGCACCATCCTGGTCAGGGAGGGCAGGGCCTATTTCCAGGTGGGTGGGGCGGTGGTCTACGATTCCGATGCCGAGGACGAGTACACAGAGACGCTGGACAAGGCCAAGGCCCTGATCCATGCCCTGAGCATGGTTCCAGAGCTGGTGATAGAGGGTACAAGATGATCTTGCTCATAGATAACTACGACTCCTTTGTCTACAACCTGGCGCAGTATATCGGGGAGCTGGGCTGGGAGCCGGTGGTCTACCGCAACGACGCCATCGGTCTGGACGAGATCGAAAAAATGTCCCCGAGCCATATAGTCATCTCCCCAGGCCCCGGCACCCCGCTGGATGCCGGTATCTCCAACGATGTGGTGCGTCACTTCAGCGGCAAAATGCCTGTCCTTGGCGTCTGTCTCGGGCATCAATGCATTGGTTATGTCAATGGCGGCGTGATCAGGAGAGCAGAGCCCCCCATGCACGGCAAGACCTCTCTTATCCACCACGATGGCAGGACCCTCTACTCCGGCCTGCCCAATCCCTTCCCCGGAGGGCGCTACCACTCGCTGATCATTGAGCCAGGCTCGATCCCAGACTGCCTGGAGGTCTCAGCGTGGACGGATGACGGGGTGATCATGGGGGTGCGCCACAAGGAATACGTGGTGGAGGGAATCCAGTTCCACCCCGAATCGATCCTGACCGATGTCGGGCATGACGTCTTGAAGCAATTCCTCAGCTTCTCTGAGCCGATATGGAGCAAATAGTATACCTGAACGGCACCCTCCTCCCCCGAGGCCAGGCCAAAATCTCTCCTTTTGACCACGGCTTCCTCTATGGCTACGCGCTTTTTGAGACCATGCGTGCTTACTCAGGGTACATCTTTCGCTTCCAGAAACATCTCGACCGCCTCACACGCTCAGCGGAACTCATTGGCTTGCCCCTGGGCACTTTCGACCTCGAAAAAGCCTGCTATGACACGCTGAGAGCCAATAACCTGGATGATGCCCGCATCAGGTTGACTGTTTCCATAGGAGAAGGGGGAAATGCCCCCGACCCTCCACCTCACCCCAGGCCCACGGTGCTTATCGTGGCCACAAGCTACACCCCTCCTTCCGCTGAGAAGTATCGAAATGGCTTCAAGGCAGTTGTGTCCTCGATGCAGCAGAACAGCCAGTCCCCTCTTTCCCGCCTGAAATCGGCCAATTACCTGAACAATGTACTCGCCAGGAAGGAGGCCAAGGCGGCGGGAGCCGATGAAGCCCTCCTGCTCAACGAGCGAGGCTTTCTTTGCGAGGGAAGCACCAGCAACGTCTTTCTGGTAACAGGGAACAGCCTTATCACGCCAGATGAAGAAAGCGGCTGCCTGCCCGGGGTCACGCGCCAAGCTGTGATAGAGCTGGCTTCAGAATTGGGTATAGGTGTTGTGCAGCGAGAAGTTCAGATAGAGGAGCTTCTGCGTGCCGACGAAGCCTTCGTCACCAACTCCCTCCTGGAGCTTATGCCCCTCGGAGAGGTCGATGGCAAACCCATCGGTGGGGAGAGTGAAAAGGAGAAAGGGAGCAAAGTAACCGAGAGACTGATGATAGGCTATGGAGAGGTGGTGGCGAGGGAAACAAAGCCCTTACCATAGGTCAGAAACTCTCTCACCCGCTCCCAGATTAGCTCTTCGACTTGAATCGTGGGAAGCGAAGCATCGACTACCATCCACCTTTCGGCATCAGCGGCAGCCATCTCTAGGTAACCATCCCGCACCCTCTTGTGGAAGGTAAAATCCTCACGCTCGAAGGTGTCCCATTTCCGCCTTTTGCGTCCCAGCCCTTCCTCGGCATCCAAGTCCAGCAGCACCGTGAGATCGGGCACCAGGCCGTCGGTAGCAAAGTCGTTTAGAGACTCGAGGAGGCTCAAATCCGTCCCCCGCCCGTAGCCTTGATAGGCAATTGTAGAAGCGGCAAAGCGGTCACAGATTACGATATAACCTCTTGCCAAAGCGGGGCGGATGACCTTTGTCACCAACTGACTTCGTGAAGCGAGGAAAAGGAACAGCTCGGAGGGTAGAGTAACCTCCTTGCCCCACTTGACCCAGCGGCGCAGCTTGTTGCCGAGTACAGTGCCGCCGGGCTCGTGGGTAGACACCACATCAAAGCCAAGTTTTCGGAGCCGGTTACTAAGCGCCTTAGCCTGTGTAGACTTTCCACTGCCCTCCCCTCCCTCGAAGACAATGAATGCGGGATTTCTCACTTCAACCCCTGATAAGGAAATGGGATGGGCTCATCGCTGTGTGTGCCAATAATATGGCCTCCAACCACGTCTGTCAAGCTTCGCGCGGGGTCCTTGCCCGTAAATGTTTCCCCTAGCGCCGATCCTCCCCATCACCCGCGAGAATACGCACCCGGCGCCGCGGCGCCTTTCCCGTGCTCTTCGTGACCAGGTTATATTTCTCCGCCAACTGATGCTGCAGGCGGCGAATGAAGGCATTCTGCGGGCTCAGCTCCACCATTTGCCCGGAGCGCTTAATCTCCTCGATGGCCTCCTCCGTCTCCATAAGCGCCAGGGCCACGGAGTCCGAGTGCTCCTCAACTCGATAGATATTGGCCAGGCCTTGTTCCATCTGGGACGTCTTGTCGCTTCTAACGACGTATATGGGGATCCCCGTAAGCTCAGCATCCCTGAGGACTTGCGATTTCCTGCGGTAATGGCTCTTCGAGGTCATCAGCAGATCGGCTTCCTTAAGCTCGCTGACCACATTTACCGGTAGTCTCATCCTGCTGATGCTCTCCTCCAGTCGAACCCGACTGATTCCGAATGGCATGATGTTTCTGGGGCCCTCTCCTCTAGCTGCTTTCCCGGCAGCCGCTGGCTCGGGAGCAGCAAAGGGCAGCGCCTTTTCGCTCTTCACCTCCCCGTCCTCGAACCAGCGCACCTCCAACGGGATAAGGTGTCCCCTTAAGGTAGCATCAACCACAGCAGCGACATCAGGGTGAATGGCGACCCGCTCCCAGCTTTGAATCTCCACCACCACGTCGAAGGTCGGTGGCGCCTTGCGCTCCAGGATCGACTTCTGGGTTCCCCGTCGCCTTGCTTCCTCGTCGCCCAAGGTAACGGTCTGGATGCCGCCGATGAGGTCGGAAAGAGTTGGGTTCATCATCAGATTGTCCAGGGTATTGCCATGCGCAGTACCCACAAGCTGCACTCCCCGTTCCGCAATGGTGCGCGCCGCCTGAGCTTCAAGCTCAGTGCCGATCTCATCGATTACTATTACTTCAGGCATGTGATTCTCCACCGCCTCGATCATCACCGCGTGCTGCCTAGCAGGGGTGGAGACCTGCATTCGTCGCGCACGTCCAATTGCGGGATGGGGAATATCACCGTCGCCGCCGATCTCGTTTGATGTATCGACAATGATCACCCGCTTACCAAGGTCATCGGCGAGAACACGCGCCACCTCACGCAGCATGGTAGTCTTGCCCACCCCAGGCCGCCCCAAAAGAAGAATGCTTTGCCCCGACTCCACCAAATCCCTGATCAGAGCGATGATGCCAAAGACAGCCCTCCCAACTCGACAGGAGAGCCCTACGATTCGCCCCTCGCGATTGCGAATGGCCGAGATGCGATGAAGGGTGCGTTCGATACCAGCACGGTTGTCGTCGCCAAAGGTGCCGATGTGGCGCACCACGTAGTCCATATCCTCAGCAGTCACCTCCTTAGAACTCAGAGTCACCTCCCTGCTGAGATAACGCGCCTCGGGCTCACGTCCCAGATCCATAACCACCTCCAGGAACTCCCCGCGGTTCCCGAACTGGTTCAGCGGTTCGGAGATATGAGGAGGAAGCACTTCAAGGAGCACATCCAAGTCATCAGTGATCACCCTCTGCATAATCTGCAACCACCCCCTAGGCTGACAAGGGCACAAGCTGTGGCTCACGAACCCGGACCACGAGCTGTTTGCTCAAACAGCAATATTCCGCCACCTGACGGAAGCTCCGCTCTTCGAGAATAGACCTCAACTGCTGCTGAAATTCAGGTACAAGGCAGTATATGGGATTCCTGCCGCGCAGGACAGACAAGCAATAGTCCACCAGACGGCCTAACTCAGTTGACCCCAAATCAGTCACTATATCGAATTGCCCAGCCATCCCTTCAGGCCTGATTCGCAACAAGACTGTAATCTCGCCTCCATTTTCAAAGACTAACTCCCTAACAGCGACTCTATCCCTGCTCTGATGCCATTCCTCAAAGGTCATTCCTTCCACGCTGCGAACCCGAAGGGGCACCGTAGCGCTATATAGCCGAAACAGCCCATACTCGTCAGTACTGAGCTTAGGCCTCAGGACAACCGGGGGTTCTGGTGGTGGCTCCACCCATGGCTCCTCCCCCAGCCGGTAGAGGTACTCGGTGAGGTGCTGGCTGAAGCCTGCCTGCCTTGCCATGTCGACCGTGTGACTGTTGGACTCGATACGCAGGAAGAGCCGTCCTGCACCGACTTCATCAGCAGCAGAGCCCAGTCTCTCCAGCAGGCCGAGGCAGCACTCCTCGTGGCCTGCGGCCAGAAGGAGGCGCTCTATCTCCCAGGCGCTGGGCCCACGGCAGCTCCGAAGACAGACCAAGCCCTGAATGAGCCCACGGCGAACATAAACGAGGCTACACCGTTTGTCCCCTGAAACCAGACAGCCCTTGAGCAAAGGGACGGCTGATCCTAGTTCCCATCCCTTGTCGCTAAGCCTATCTCGCACCTTCACTACGTTGATTGGGGACTTGCCCAAGAACAGAAGCAGCACAGCGACGTCAGCTACACGAAGGGAACGAATCATCTCACTTAGCTAAATCACCCCTTCCCCCCCTTTACAAAGAGGGGAGAATTTGGGCAATGCACGGCCCCCTTTCCCAAAAGGTGGATTTAGGGGGATTATGAATCCTCAAATACTTCTCCATCTGAAAACCTCAATACCTTCAAATGGAATTCTTATCATTCGTTGGTGCGCAACCGCCCATGAGGGTTTGCTTCGAGCTCACCGTCGACGATGGTCAAGAAGTAGTCATGGAACCGCAGGTCGGTAGTGAGTTCAGGGTGAAAGGCAGTGGCCACCAGGCTTTCCTCCCTGGCAGCAACTGGGTGCCCATCGGGCAGAGTGGCCAGTATCTCCACGCT
This sequence comes from Dehalococcoidia bacterium, assembly GCA_004376205.1. Lineage (GTDB taxonomy): Bacteria > Chloroflexota > Dehalococcoidia > SZUA-161 > SZUA-161 > SOKG01. The sequence goes on from SOKG01000185.1 coordinate 6,380, forward strand.
CTTCCCCACCCTAACGATCCAAGGAGCGCGAATAAAAACAGCGTGGAATGGAGATTGGCCCAACACCGGCACCTCGAGGTCGGACTCAAAGCTATCCACCTGACGGCCAAAGGCGTTGCGCCTCACCTGGACATGCATCGCGCCCAGGGGTTGTTGATCCAGCCCAAAAACCCTTTCCGCCAGCAGGATCATGCCGGCACAGGTGCCGAAAACGGGGAGGCCATCGGCAATGAGCCTATTTAGCTCGTCCACCAGGTGATACTCCTTCATCAGCTTGCCGATAGTAATGCTCTCGCCGCCGGGTATCACCAGCCCTCCCAGCCCCTCGAGCTCAGCAGGCAGGCGTACGGGGAACGCTTCCGCCCCCAGTCGGCGCAGGGCAGCGATATGCTCCACAAAGCCGCCCTGCAACGCTAAAACACCGACCTTCTTCATCAGCCTTCTCTACCAACCCCGGTATGCAAGCAGTTCTCCCTCAGGGATC
>SOKG01000126.1 GCA_004376205.1 Dehalococcoidia bacterium
TCGGGGATGCTGATTACCACCTCGAGCTAGTAGCGCGCGAGATGGGCCTTTAATTAGAGGCTTAGCCTCATCTCTTCGTAGCCCAGGGTTATGTTCGCCCCTAGCTCCTTCGCTACCTGTTCCACTTCTTCCTTGATCTCGCCCTCAAACACGGGGCTGACGTGGATGATCACCACCGGCGGGAGAGAGCCCTTGGTTTTGTTGAACCCGGCCAGCTCCTCCCCAAGAAGACGAGGGCTAAGGTGGCCAGCGGAGACAGCGTGCTTCTCCAGTCTATTGGGCAGGGTCACATCTATGATCAGCAACTGTGGCGATATATATTCCCAGCAGGCAGCCAAACCCGGCCCGGCATCGCCGCTATAAAAGAAGCTCTTTCCCTCGCCAGAAGTAATCTGATAGCCCACCGTAGGGACGGCATGCTTCACCGGAACCGCCAGCACTTTGTAACCACCTATATCCTCCACCTTGTGGGGCTCCAGTGGGCAGAATCTCAACGGAGGGTTATCAGGGGTAGGTATCTCGGTGAATCTGGGATAGATAACACCGTTCAGTATGTTATTGGAGATGGCATCCAGTGTGCTGGCCTGGGAATAGACCCAGATAGTCTTCTGGAAATGGGAGATATTGAGTGCGATGGTAGCCACATCCCTGACGTGGTCGTAGTGGCAGTGGGTGAGCAGGATAGAGCTCACCTTCTCCTGCTCTGAAAGGGAAAGGGTGGAGGTCAGTGCCCCAGCGTCCACTGCGAGGGTATCGTCGATGAGTAAGGACGTCAGCCTGGTAGTCGCCGACTCAATATTGTGCGCTCCCAATACCCTTATCTCCATTTCGCGATTTCCTTTCTCCAAAAGTTGATCTCAGCGGGTAACCAGCAGGGGATTGAAATCGGTGTCGTAGTCGTAGGTATCGATGCCCTCTTTTCTCTTAAGGTAGTTTACCACAGCATAGGTGAACGGCGTAGCTACTACCTCATAGAGTGTTTTGGCCAGCCAGTGGGTAATGATTATGCTGACAAGGATAACCCCGGGCAGCGTGCCGGCGAAGGCGCCGGCGATGAAAACCGGCGTTTCCAATCCGTGACCGACTATGGTGGAACCGATAGTCCTGGTCCACAAGAAGCGCCCCTTGGTCCTGATTTTCATCTTGGCCAAGACGAAGGAATTGGCGAACTCGCCAACCAGGTAAGCAGCAAAGGAGGCCACCAGAATCCGTGGCGTATGACCCAAAATGCGGTCGTAGGCACTTTGAACATCGGGCTCATGAGCCGGAATCTGCCCTGCCACCCAGAAAGCGATCACCGCGATCAGGTTGCAGAGAAAGCCCAGCCAGATCACACGGCGTGCCTGGCGATAGCCGTAGACCTCGGTGAGGATATCGCCGATGATATAGCTCAAGGGGAAGATGATAATTGCAGCGGGCAACGGTGCCGGGAATTCAAATCCGCCAAGCCTTAAAGGCCCGACGCCCAAGGTTATCAGCTTGACAACGATGATGTTCGCCGTGATAAGGCAGGTGATGAAAAGAGCGGCAACAACAACAAACCGCTGTGAGATGACCATCAGCTTCTAAATCCAGCGCCGGGAGCGGAAGAAAGCCAGCATGCCGACGATGATGCAGACCATAACGATTACCATGATAGGAAACGAAAGCGAACTCTCAGCAAAAGGCAGTTTGATATTCATCCCATAGATGCTGGCAACTAGCGTCAGGGGCAGCGTTATCGTTGCAATGATGGTCAGCACCCGCATAACCTCGTTAGTACGAAACGTGATCATCACATCGTTGGTATCGCTAAGACCCTCCACCACATCTCTGTAGTCATCGAGGGTGTCTCTAATCTTGCGCAAATGGTCCGCTATGTCGCCGAAGTAGATCTCGGGGTCCTCTTTGAACACCGGCCACTCTTTCTGCTCGAGTGTCTCGACCGCCTCCGTCTGGGGCCTGATGATTCGCCGAAATGATATAATGTCGCGCCGCAGTACCGCTACAGCCGCGAGCGCTGCACGCGGATTCTCACCGAAGATACGCTCCTCCACCTCATCGATGTTCTCTCCGACCCTGTTTAGTATGGGGAAGCAATAGTTGACCAGCCTGTCGAGGATGAGATATAGCAGAAAGCCAGAGCTCCGGCCCATGCTTTCCTCCCGTGCTTTCTCATTCGTTTCGCACGCTCTAAAGAGAGTCACCAGCGGCTTGAGGTCTCCCTGGTGCAGGGTGATCAGATAGTCTTCACCAATGAATATAGCAACTTGACTGGGCGTGGTTACGCGCGCTTCGGGATTGAACACGGGGAAATGAAAGATCATAAAAAAGTAGTCTTCGTATTCATCGATCTTTGGCAGCTGCATCTTGCTCCGGCAGTCGTCCAGGTCGAGGGGATGGAAGGGGTAATGCTCAGCCAGATACTCTGTCTCCATTTCCGTGGGTTGCTCGATATCGACCCAGGTCAGCTTTTGCCAGGCAATCGACTTGAGGCTGGGCTCTGTTCTGGTGATCGTGGGTTTAGCCACACCAGCATCACGTCTTCTCCTGATCGGTATAGGTGGCCTGGTTATCCGTCTTATCTTCATCGGCAAAAGAACAACTCCAGTTGATTATCAGGTGGAAGCAAGGAATCTTTCGGCGGAGATAGCAGCGGTAGCTCCGTCACCAACGGCGCTGGTGATCTGCCGCGCCGAGCCTGCACGGATATCTCCGGCTGCGAACACGCCTGGCACCCCCGTTTCCATCTGGTCATTGACCAGTATAAAGTCTTCTGGAGATAAGGCAAGCAGCCCTCCCAGATAGCCTGTGTTGGGACGCAGGCCCACAGCTACAAAAACGCCGGAGACCTCTAATCTCGATTCCTCCTTAGTCTTCACATTTCGCAATCTCAGTTCCCTGACCTGGCTATCTCCTTCAATGGACTCAACTACCGTATCCCAGAGAAACTCTAGCTCAGGCTTTGCAAAGGCTCTTTCCTGAAGTATCTTGGCCGCCCTGAGCTGGTCGCGGCGATGGATGACGATCACCTTTGATGCAAATCTAGTGAGAAAAAGAGCATCGTTCAGGGCAACATTTCCCCCTCCCACCACCGAGACCACTTGACCATTGAACAGGGCGCCGTCGCACGTAGCGCAATACGACACCCCCCTGCCCCTGAGCTCCTCCTCCCCAGGCACACCCAACTTGCTATGCTCAGAGCCACCGGCGATGATAAGCGCCTTAGCACGATACTGGCCCTCACTGGTGTTCACTATCTTTTCCTCTCCCCCAAGCTCAACCCCCTCCACATCGGCCATAGTTATCTCCAGGCCATATTTCCTCGCCTGCTGCTCCATCAGAGAGCCTAGCTCGGCACCAGAGATGCCCTGGGGGAATCCGGGGTAGTTTTCCACGACCTCTGCATTCATCATCTGGCCCCCCGGGATAACCCTTTCAATCAGCAAGGTATGTAACCTCGACCTCGCAGCATGCAAGCCCGCGCTGAGCCCAGCAGGCCCACCGCCAACAATGATCAGCTGATAAGGATTATCCACATTTCAACTCCAGGACAAACTCAACAGCTCACGCCGAAGACCCCTTCCATCACCCGCAGCGGACAGAGGAATGCCCGCTTGCTATGCCAGGGGATAATGCACCCCATCGGAGGTCAAGGACTAATCCTGCCTCCCATTAGGTCAGGGCAGTGTCCAGGTGCTTTTTCAGCTCTGCCTTGGACCTGAGCCCCACGATCTGCGTCATCGGCTTGCCGTCTTTAAACAGCAGCAGGGTGGGAATGCTACGAATGCCGTATTCTGTTGCCACCCTGGTGTTCTCATCAACATTAACCTTGACAAATCCTACCCGGCCTTCATACTCTGCGGCTAACTCGCCTACCACAGGAGCGATGGCGCGACACGGGGCACACCAGGGGGCCCAAAAGTCGACCAAAAATGGCATCTTAGCCTCGAGGACAACTTCGTTGAAGCTCTTGTCATCCACACTAAGCGGCTCAGCCATAGATACCTCCACAGCAGCTTTATTGGCAAGCTAGCCCTTGAATGCCTCGGATACTTCCTGCGACACCTCTCGCTTCGCACTAATGATTGCGTTCCTTATCGCGTCGGCATCGCTGCGACCGTGGGCCACGATGACATTGCCCTTGACGCCAAATAGAAGAGCGCCGCCGTACTGTCTATAATCCAAGGTGCTGATAACTGATTTGAAGGTGGGCTCAACAAGATCAGCAGCCTCCTTAAGTTTTGGGTTCTCAGCCACCGCCTTCCTCAGAGAGTCGAGAAGCATTTCGCCAAGGCCTTCGCCCAACTTGAGCAGCACATTGCCAGTAAAGCCATCGGTCACGATCACATCAGCCCGCCCACTGGCGATATCCCTGCCCTCCACATTGCCGATGAAGTTGAGCTTGGATTTCCTTAGCATCCTGTGGGCCTTCTGAACCAGCTGACTGCCCTTTGTATCCTCTTCACCACTTGAGAGCAGACCGATTCGAGGGCTGTCCATGCCAAAGATCATCCGCATATAGATAGTACCCATTTTGGCGAACTGAGCCAACAACATAGGCTTGCAATCAGAGCTTGCCCCCAGGTCCAGACAGAGCAGCGGTCCCGAGGGGAAAGGGAAAACAGCGCCCAAGGCAGGTCGGTGGATTCCTTTCGTTCTACCCAGGATCAGGCTAGCCGCGGTCATCACCGCCCCAGTATTGCCCGCAGAGACAAACGCTGCCACCTCCCCACCCTTAAGCAGATGCACCCCAACTACAATGGATGAGTCCCTCTTTTCCTTAACCGCCGATACCGGACGTTCCTCCATGGTTATCACCTGGCTGGCGTGGACAACGCTTACCCCACAGCCAGCAGGGTTATGCTTGTTCAATTCCTCTTGCACCACGCTCTCTTGCCCCACCAACACAACATCCAAATCGCTATCATCGGCCGCCGCTATCGCCCCTTTTATTATCTCCTCGGGGGCGTGATCACCACCCATGGCATCCAAAGCGATCCTAATTTTCTTAGACGCTTTTTGCTTGGGCACTCTTCGCTCCCTCCCACAGGTCGCATCGCCCACCCCAGTGGGCGATGACCTCGCCGTTTTGCAGTATCCGGGCGATCTCACAGCCATCGGGGCATACCCGGCATTCAAAGGATGAAGTGCAATAGCTCTCTTCGCTCGCCTCGAATCCAGCGAAGTCAGTCACCTTGCCGTTACGCATTATCTCTTCATGCACCAGGAGCGCAGCCCCGATAGCCCCCATCGCCTCATGATAGAGCGGGACGAGGACCTCTGTGCTCAGGCTTTCTTCGAAGGCGCGGAGAATTGCTTTGTTGAAGGCTACTCCCCCCTGAAATACGATAGGAGGCAGCATCTCTTTTCCCGTGCCAACATCGTTCAGGTAATTGCGAACCAAAGCCAGACACAGGCCATAGGTTATGTCCTCTGTCTCATGTCCCATCTGCTGCTTATGGATCATATCGGACTCAGCGAACACAGTGCATCGCCCTTCGATGTGCACCGGAGCCTTGCTCTGAAGGGCTTGCCCCCCGAAGTCCTCGATCCTCATATTGAGCCGCGATGCTTGCTGATCGAGGAAGCTGCCGGTGCCAGCGGCACAAACCGTGTTCATGGCGAAATCCACCACCACGCCATCGCCGACGATGATTAGCTTCGAATCCTGACCTCCGATCTCGATGATCGTGCGCACGTCGGGGACATAATGGAGAGTACCCACAGCCTGCGAGGTGATCTCATTCTTGACCATATCTGCGCCCAAAACAACCCCTGCCAGGTAGCGGGCGCTCCCTGTGGTACACACGCCCCGTATCTCCCCTCGAGAAGGGAACTCCCCCTGAATCTCCTTGAGCCCTTGTTGGACTGCCGCGATCGGCTTACCTTGAGTGCGAAGATAGTTATAGGCGACGAGATCGCCTTCTTCGGTCACCAGGGCAAACTTGGTAGTAACCGAGCCAACATCGACGCCGAGATACACATCCATTTCGCTCCATCATCCTTCGAGCTGTCGCCCACCTCACTCAGGCACTATCGACAGCATCTTCTCTCTCCTGGCGTAATAGGCTCCTTTTCTGGCTTCATCCCCTGTTAATGTTAGCTTCCGGGATTCCATCTCCAGCTCATCGTCCAGACACACGTTTACACAATTATAGTCACTCAGGGGCAAGCTGTCCATACCTCTGGCTATTTTTTTGGACTAGTATAGATAGAAACAACTAACGGGTCAAGCATTTCGCCAATTAACACCCTTGCTGACAGGCCGCTCAGCTTATGGCGTTCTCTATATGTTCTAATCGTGAGACTTCATCATCTGGGGTGAGTTCCACCGCCACCACGTCGATGCGCCATTCCGGAGGCAGGGTATCAAGGGTTTGCAGATAGATGTTGGCCAGCGAGATCAGCTTCTCCCTCTTAGCGAAAGTGACCGACTCTTCAGGGGTGCCAAAATCACAGCTCTTTTTGGTGCGCACCTCAACAAAAACGAGGCATTCGCCCTGCTGAGCAATTATGTCAATTTCTCCCTGCCGGCAGCGGAAGTTCATCTGCACGATCTTGTAGCCAAGCCCTTTCAGGAAATCCGCTGCCAGCTTCTCTCCCCTGGACCCGACTTCTCTACGTGTTAATGGCACATCCTTATCGACTACGCCCGCTCTTCCCGAATTGACTCCAGAGAACGTAGCCTGACCAAAGAGACGGCTTCGGCCGCTACGACTGAGAACAAACCTTTTGAGGCGCTTCAGCAACCCATCTTGAGATGTCTTTTCTCTCATCATCGCGTGCCCCAGAGGGATGTGCCCTGGCTTTGATAGATCGGTTGCAGTCGCTAGGATAGCTTCTGCAAAGGCGCCAGGCTCAGCAGGAACCTCT
>SOKG01000007.1 GCA_004376205.1 Dehalococcoidia bacterium
CGTTTCCCAGATTTTCACCTTTATCTTCTATGCAGTCACTTACAGCTTGCGCCGGCTCAGCTTAGCCTTTAGCCGTGGGGGCAAAGCGCATCTTGCTGTGCTGTTTGCGGGAATAATGGGAATCGTTGCCTGGCGCTACTTCCTGGACGCGTACGGGCTGGTCTATTCGGAGCGGGGAGTGGTGTTCGGGGCAGGCTATACCGACGTTCACGCTGAGTTGATTGCCCTGAGAATTCTCATGGCCGCAGCCATCCTCCTGGGCATTGTGGTGCTGTTCAACATCTTTCGCCGCGGCATTCGGCTGCCTATGTACGCCTTCGGGGGTTTTATCGTTGCCATAATCGTAGTCGGTGTCATCTACCCTGCGATAGTGCAGAGGTTCCAGGTCAAGCCCAGCGAGCGTACCAGGGAAGCAGAATACATCGGGTACAATATCGAGTTCACCAAGAAAGCTTTTGCTCTCGACAGGATCGAGGAACAGCAGTTCCCCGCTGAGGAGGAGCTCACTGAAGAGGACATCAGCGCCAACCCGGCGACAATAAACAATATCAGGCTCTGGGACAACCGGCCGCTTAAGACTACATATAAACAGACGCAAGCGCTGCGTCCCTATTATGACTTTAACGACATTGACATCGATCGCTATACCACAGATGGTGAATATCGCCAGGTGATGCTTGGCGCACGAGAGCTCTACCAGGAGAATCTCGATCCCAAGGCAAAGACGTGGGTTAACCAGCGCCTTTATTATACCCACGGCTACGGGCTGGCCTTGAGCCCGGTAACCGAGGTCAGCGAGGAGGGCGCACCCACCTTGCAGGTCAAGGACATCCCCCCGATGAGTGATTTCGAGAGGTTTCAGATAGAGAGGCCCGGAATTTACTACGGGGAGAGGACCAACGACTATATTATCGTCAATTCGAAGATTAAGGAATTCGACTACCCGGCTGGCGAGAAGAATGAGGAGACCGAGTATGACGGCGAAGGAGGAGTATCCCTCAGTTCATTTTTCCGCAGGTTGGCCTATGCCTGGCAGCTCGGCGATTTTAACATCCTTATCAGCGGTGAGATCGACTCCGAGAGCAGGATACTTTACTACCGCAACATCCAGCGGCGAGTAAAGCATATCGCTCCCTTCCTCCAGTTCGACGATGACCCCTATTTGGTGATCACCGAGGAAGGCAAACTGGTCTGGATACAGGATGCCTACACCTGGAGCGACAAATACCCCTACTCCGAGCCGCTCCCTGATGGCACCAACTACATCCGCAACAGCGTAAAGGCAGTCATCGATGCCTACGACGGCTCGGTGACTATGTACGTTGTCGAACCAGAGGACCCCGTGGTCCAGACCTATTGGGCCATCTTCCCTGACCTATTCACCTCAGAGCAGGAGATGCCTGAGGACATCAGGGCGCACCTGCGCTATCCGGAGGACCTCTTTATTAGGCAGGCACAGGTGTACCTGAGATACCATATGGAGAAAGTGGCGGACTTCTACGGAAAAGAGGACTTGTGGGAGATCCCTGAAGAGATCTACCGGGGCACAGCGCAGCGGATGGACCCATACTATATCATTATGCGCCTTCCCGATGAAGAGAAAGAGGAGTTCCTGCTCATGCTTCCCTTCACCCCGGCAAATAAGAAGAACACCATCGCCTGGCTGGCAGCGCGCTCCGACGGCGACAACTACGGGACACTGCTGGCATACATCCTGCCTCCAGAGAAATTAATCTTCGGTCCTATGCAAGTGGAGAACCGCATCGAGCAGGATACCGCCATCACGGAGCAGTTCGCCCTTTGGGGCCGCGGGGGCTCCACAGTGATTCGAGGGAACCTGCTGATGATCCCCATCGAGGATTCGTTCCTCTACGTGGAGCCGGTATTCCTCCAAGGGGCG